>JBOGJW010000121.1:0-4530 GCA_050745245.1 Terriglobia bacterium
TCGACTACCATAGCGTGGCCGACAAGCAACGCAAATTTGAGTTGCGGCGACCAAGTTCTGATCGTGGGGCTCGGCAGCGGTGCCGGTACTGTGAAATCTGTCACAGATTACTGCCCAGGGTGTTCAGCGACCCAATTGGATAACTACACCACGGCGGTGGCCTGTAATCCCGGATCTTTCGGCGACCTAGGCAATTTCCAGACGATCCGCATAAACCGGTGAGTCTCCGTTGGAGGAGCCGGCACGTGAATAAAATTGAGGCGTGAATTGAAAACCGTCAGCGTAGTTCTTAACTCGTCCCTGTTATTTCTAGTCTTGATAACGGCCCCAGTCAGAGCTATCGCCACTGTAAAAGCGCGACCGGTCGGCACCGCAACAGACACCGCCGTTTGGAAGGCCGCATACACATCACTTTTTGGGGTGCGGTACCAACGGAGGGTGGTGGCCGAGTCAGCCCTATGGCGTGTGGCGCTGGAAAACTGGGGGCCGTGCCCGAGGAGCGCCCCCAGCGGCACGTGCTTCTACTTTACAATACAAGACAAGTCGACGGCCCGAACCTCCGCATTCAGGCTCGGCAATGGGACAGCGCAGATAGATGCGATCAGCATCGTAGATGATTCGGGCGCCGCCATTCTCGGCCGCGCCATGCCGAGCCTAGCGATAGTAACAGTTCTCGACCTGCGAACGCACGAAGCGTTGGATCATCTTTTCGGTTCGTGGCCTCTCATTTCACCCGACAAACGCTTTGTAGCCTACGTCAAGTGGTATCCACCCCATATTGGCTATGGCTATTCGCTCAGCGATGAGTATCTAGTGTACAGCTTGCGGGCCTCCGCTGAAGCGAACCGCACGCCTGCTAACAGAGATAAACCTCTGAATCCATACGATGTCGGTTGGCCGGTGTATCCGCCGGGTTCCGTGAATTCACCAGGGGATAATGTTCTGAGCGGCCCCGACCGCCCAGTTCACATACTGGCGTCCAAGGGGCTCTTCTGGCTGGGGAGAGATGACACGGTGGCATTCGTTGACCGCTGGCGGGGCGCGGCCAGTCTCGTCCTTGCTAATGTAAGCCCTGGAGTCTCTCGGCCGAAAGTCACCGTTAAGCGGCTTGCCACAACTCGTGTCGTCAATCTCCAAAAGTGCAGGGACGAGGCAGCCCCGTCGGACTTCGAAAGGTGGTCTAAAAGTCCTGCGGCCCTGCTTTATGTCAACAAAATCGAGAGCTGGAAGGGGAATCCGCTTCGGATTCACCTAACTCTAGTCCCGCAGCCCTGCTTGGTGTCAATCACAATCGATATAGTCGTCGGATCGGCGCAGTGATAGAGGAAGGCATTGTGTTTTGGACAATCGCGGGGAAATCGGGGGCACAGGGTGTCTTTCAGGATTATGCGCAAGCTGTGGACTTAAACAGCAAGTGCAGGCTACCAGCTACACAGCACGAACAAAACCAGGAGCCCGGTAGGGGATCATGGACAGGCGAATCGAAGCGGCGCTGGCGATTATTGAGAGCGAGTACATGAAGCCGCTGCGGGTGCGGGATCTGCCGAGGCGGGTGGGGCTGAGCCGGTCGCACCTTGAGTTTCTGTTCAAAAGAGAGACAGGGCTGACGCCCAGGGCTTGTCCGCGCGAGGTGCGGCTGCAACGCGCCCGCGCCCTGCTTCAGGACGGGCAGCTCAGCGTGAAGGCGGTCGCCTTCTCGGTGGGATACCGCCAGCCGTCGAATTTCAATCGCGATTTCAGGGCGCTCTTCGGGGACAAACGTTCGGGTCCGCAGATTACGCGGATTAAGCAGATGATGAATTGAGCTCGACGGCCTGCCACCCTGAGCACAGCGACAGGTCTTGGCATTGTCATCGACAAAATACCGGGATGCTTCGCTTCGCTCAGCATGACATGGCGGTGAGGGTTGCGGGAGGGGGGAAATGAGAAGCCTTTTCACAGCCGTGGCGCTGCTGGCCTTGATCTCGCTTCTTCTCTTCATCACCTTGCACGTTTCGGCGCAGAGCAAGGGAGAATCATTTGGGCATCCGCAGATTGGCCGCGAAGTCTCGATTCCCGTCCACCTTCAGGACGGCCAGGAATACGAGCTTTCCATCCCGCAACTGATCGCCTACGGCGAAAAGGTGTTCACCGCGCGGTGGACCAGCCAGGAGGGCGCGGGCCGTCCGCTTTCCAAAGGCACGGGCGCGCCGCTTTCCGACCCTTCCGATCCGCTTGTGTTTCCCCGCAACACGAACCGCCTCTCCGGGCCGGACGCTAATTCCTGCTCCGGCTGCCACAACCTCCAAGCTCCGGACCCGGCAGTCCGCCCAGCTTGCTGATCCTGCCGTTTGCTCAGTCCGGCAACGCGGTTTCGTTAAGGGTGTTCACGAACAGCGCGTTCAACCAGCACATCGGCATTCAGTCGGAAGAGCGCTTCGGCTTAGGTGTCGATGCGGACGGCGACGGCTTCGTTAACGAACTGACGCGCGCGGATGTTACGGCCGTCACCGTTTTTCAGGCCACGCTGCCGGTGCCCGGACGCGTGATCGACACCAATCCGTATGTGGAGGCGGCAATCGTGAACGGGGAACAGCAATTCCGTAAGATCGGCTGCGCGACGTGCCACATTCCCGCGCTGCCGCTGGACAATCAAGGCTGGGTCTATACCGAGCCGAACCCTTACAACCCGCCCGGTAATCTGCAGCCCGGTGACGCGCCGTCGCTCAGCGTTGATCTCACCAGCGATCAGTTACCAGGGCCGCGCCTGAAGCCGGCGAACGGCGTTGTCTACGTTGCCGCATACGCCGACCTCAAGCTACATAACATCTGCAGTGGGCCGAATGATCCGAACACCGAACCGCTCAACCAGAACCAGCCCGCCAGCTCGCCCGCGTTCTTTGCCGGCAACCAGCAGTTCCTCACGCGGAAGTTTTGGGGCCTCTACAACTCAGGCCCTTTCATGCACCACGGTCAGTTCACCACGATCAGAGAAGCGATCCTGGCGCACCACGGCGAGGCTGAGCTCGCGAGCCGCGCGTTCAGCGCGCTCTCCAAGTACAACCAGGATTCGGTGATTGAGTTCCTGAAGTCCCTTCAGGTGCTCCCTCCCGTGTCGATCTCGCTGTGCGTTGACCAGCACGGCGCGAGCATCGCCTGCCCGCCTGGCGTGCAGCCGTAACGGGCGGGAAGGCCATCTTCGGGCTGCAGTTCATCACGTCAATAGATTCCATTTCCAAGGCCTTCAGGTAAATCCACCAACCGGCATTCCTCGCGCGACCTGCTAAAATGAAAATCTATGCCTGCCAAGCCTGAGCTCTTCGGGACGGATGGGGTGCGCGGGGTCGCGGGCCAGTATCCCCTGGACCGCGACACGGTAACCAGCCTCGGGCGTGCGCTCGCCGTAGTGCTCGCCGCCGAAGGGCATACGGCATCCCCCGAGGTGGTGCTGGGCCAGGACACGCGCGAATCAGGCCCTTGGATTGCCCGCGCGCTGGCGGCCGGCCTGGGCTCCGCGGGCGCGAAAGTAGCCTCCGTCGGCGTCATCACCACGCCGGGCGTCGCTTACCTCACTCGACGTCACGGCTTCGCGGCAGGCGTGATGGTCTCGGCATCACACAATCCGTTCGAGGATAACGGGATCAAAGTTTTTTCGAGCGCGGGCACGAAGTTTCCTGAGCAGGCGGAACTTGAAGTCGAGCGCGTCCTCAGGAGCTTCGCGGGGCGGAATGGGCAGGCTTCCGATCTGCCCGGCGAACCCTCGCGCGGCCTCATGGACGATTATCTCGAGTTCCTTGAATCCCTTGCTCCTCCGGATGGCGCCATCGGCCGGCTGAAGCTGGTAGTGGATTGCGCCAACGGCTCGGCTTCTGCTCTGGCGCCCGCGCTGATGAAGCGGCTCAGGATCGAGGCCCGAATTATCAACTCGCAGCCGGATGGACGGAACATCAATCTAAACTGCGGCGCCCTTTACCCTCGCCAAATGGCGGAGACCACGCGCGAGGGCGGCGGGGATTTCGGCGTCGCGCTGGATGGTGATGCTGACCGCGCGATCTTCGCCTGCCCCGTGCGCGGCGTCCTGGACGGCGATCACGTGCTCTTCGCGATGGCGCCGTTCCTGCGAGCCAAGCAGGCGCTGAAAGGCGGAGCGGTGGTGGGAACGCTTATGACAAATCTAGCGCTCGAGTTGGCGCTGAAAGCGCGCTCGATTGGGCTTAAGCGCGCTGCCGTGGGCGATAAATTCGTGCTCGACGAGATGGTTCGCTCGGGAATTAATCTGGGCGGCGAGCCCTCCGGGCACATCATTTTTTCCGACATCTCCTCTGCTGGCGACGGCCTCATCACCCTGCTGCAAATGCTGCGCCTGCTGGCGGAAACCGGCGAGCCGGCCAGCGAGCTGATGCGCGGCTACACGCCTTTTCCGCAGATCATCCTGGGCGGAAGGGTTAAAGAGAAGCCGCCGCTCGAATGCGTTCCGGCTGTCGCCAGCGCGCTGGCGTGCTCCCGCGATGAGCTAGGCGAGCGCGGCCGCGTGGTGCTGCGCTATTCCGG
>JBOGJW010000122.1:0-5555 GCA_050745245.1 Terriglobia bacterium
CTGTCGCCGCGGCGACCAAGCGCCGAGCGCCGCTACAGCGGCTACTTCGGCGATGCAGACATCGCCTTGTAGCGGTGGTGTCCTCACCGCCGGCTCTTGTTTTTAATGATTCGGCGCTCATAGAGCGCCGCTACAGCAC
This sequence comes from Terriglobia bacterium, assembly GCA_050745245.1. Lineage (GTDB taxonomy): Bacteria > Acidobacteriota > Terriglobia > UBA7540 > UBA7540 > RH2-MAG17b. Next base: position 140 of record JBOGJW010000122.1, read on the forward strand.
GGCGTTTTCCGCCACCTCATTCCGCGGCGAAAGCTCGCGCAGCCGTTGAACGGCACGGGGTATAATGTCGAGCGCGCGGTCCACGTCTTCGGCGGAATTGTAGCGGCCCAGGCTGAAGCGCACGGTCGAGCGCGCTTTGTCTCTGCTCAAGCCGATGGCCGACAGGACGTGCGAAGGCTCGACGGAGCCGGAGGAGCACGCCGCGCCGGTGGAGCAGGCGATGCCGGCGAGGTCGAGCGAGATCACCAATCCTTCGCCCTCGACGCCCTCGAAGCTGATGCTGGAGGTGTTAGGCACGCGCAACGCCCTCGCTCCGTTAACGGAGATTCCGCTCATGCTCTTCAGCAGTCCCCGCTCCAACCGGTCGCGCAGCGCTGTAATCTGCCGCGCTTCTTCCGCCCCGTGCTCCAGGGCCAGTTCCGCGGCTTTCCCGAATCCGACGATCCCTGCGACATTTTCGGTGCCGCCGCGCCGGTCGCGCTCGTGGTGTCCGCCGAAAATCAGCGGATGAAACGGAGTGCCCTTGCGCACATAAAGCGCGCCCACACCCTTGGGACCGTAAATCTTGTGGGCCGAAAGCGACAGCAGGCTTGCCCCTAGCGCCTTTACGTCCACCGGAGTTTTGCCGGCAGCCTGAACCGCGTCGGTGTGAAGCGGCACGCCGTGCCGCCGGGCAATGCGCCCGATTTCTTCCACCGGCTGGATCGTCCCTAGCTCGTTGTTCGCGTGCATTACCGAGACCAGCACGGTTTCCGGCGTGATGGAGCCCTCGATCGGGCTGAGGTCAAGCACGCCGTTCTCATCCGCGGGAACAAAGCTCACCCGCACGCCGCGCTTTTCCAGGGCCTTGGCCGAATATAGCACCGCGTGATGCTCGATGGCGCTGGTGATGACGTGCGGCGCGCCGCCGCGTCCCGGTGTATCCGCCGCGCCGAATAGCGCCGCGTTGTCACTCTCCGTGCCTCCGCTGGTAAACACGATCTCACTGGGCTGCGCGTTAATCAGCCGCGCAACGCTCTCGCGCGCCTCTTCCACTGCCGCCCTGGCCCTCTGCCCGTACCAGTGGATCGAAGAGGCATTGCCGAACTCGCCCGCAAGGTAGGGCTTCATCGCCTCGAACACTTCCGGGGCGACCGGCGTGGTGGCGTTATTGTCCACGTAGATGCGCTGCATGGATTGCGTTCGCGTCGGAGGCGCCTACTAACTAGCCTATCGAGGCGTGCGCCGGGTGTCAAACCTGTAGCGGCGGCATCCTCATCGCCGAGCGTTCATGCGCGGTGGGGGCTTCGCTCTTGTAGGGGAGGTCTGTGGCCGCCGGACTTTAATGGTTGCGGCGATGGGGACATCGCCGCTACGGCAATTCACCGTTCACTATTCGTTCGTGCCGGTCCATAATTGAGCGTAGCGGCGCGAGGCATGGCAGAAACGTTCGAGTTCGAGGTCAACGGCGTCCGCCGAGCCGTTAACGCGGAACCGGATGCTACGCTGCTGAGCGTGGTGCGCGATCAACTCGGTCTGACCGGTGCCAAATACGGGTGCGGCGAGGGCCAGTGCGGAGCCTGCACGGTAGTGGTGGACGGCGCTCCGCTGCGCTCCTGCAGCACGACGGCGCAGTGGGCGGCGGGAAAACGTATCCTCACCATCGAAGGGCTTGCGCGTGACGGCCGGCTGCACCCCTTGCAGCAGGCTTTTCTTGACGAGCAGGCCCTGCAGTGCGGCTACTGTACTCCGGGAATGATCCTCACTGCGCACGCCTTCCTGCGCAGTAATCCCGAGCCTACCGAGCAGCAGATCGCGCGCTTCCTGCAAGGGAACATCTGCCGCTGCTGCGTATATCCGCGCATCGCCGCCGCCGTGGCTCGCGCCGCCCGCCTGATGAAGCCGACGAGGAGTAATGGAGGCTAGGGTCGTCACCGAAGTAGAGCGTTACGAGATCACCGGCGAACTGCACCCGGGATTCAGCCGCAGGCAGGTGTTCCAGCTACTTGGCGGCGGCATCGCTGTGTTTCTGCTGCTGAAGGGCGATGCGGCGGCCGCCCAGCACGCGCACCGGCACGGACGCATGATGGAAGAAAAGCTGCCGCGGAACATCGGCGCATGGCTGCACATCGACCCGAGCGGAACGGTCACCGTGTACACGGGCAAGGCGGAGATGGGCCAGAACATCCGCACCTCGCTCAGCCAGGGAGTGGCCGAAGAGCTGCGCGTGCCGCTCGCCTCGGTTCGCCTGGTGATGGCGGACACAGAGAGAACTCCTTTCGATCTCGGCACCTTCGGCAGCCGCACCACGCCGACGATGAACCTTCAGCTTCGCCGCGTGGCCTCGGCCGCGCGCGACCTGCTGGTGGATCTCGCCGCGAAGGAATGGAATGTGGCCCCGGGCTCGCTGCGCGCTGAAGACGGCGTGGTCCGCGATCCGGCAACCGGGAGACAGGCATCGTACGCCACGCTCGCCGCGGGGCGCGAGCTCGCAAGCGCCGTCGTCGAAGATGATGATCCGCTGCGACCCGCCGCCGAATGGACGGTGGCCGGCCACTCCGCACCGAAAATCAATGGAGTGGAATTCGTGACGGGCGCGCACCGCTTCAGCCCCGACGTCTCGCGGCCGCGAATGCTGTCCGGCAAGGTGCTGCGCCCGCCGTCATTCGGCGCGACGCTCGTGTCGCTGGACTCGCAGCAGGCCCAGCGCATGACCGGCGTGACGGTCTTCCGCGAAGGCGATTTCGTGGGCGTGGCCGCGCCTAGCGAGCAGACCGCGGTGAAGGCGCTGGCAGCCCTGCGAGCCGGGTGGAAGGAAAAGACGGGCCAGGTTTCTGGCGCGGATCTGTACACATATCTCAAAGAAGACGGGGCGCAGCGGCGCGAATCATCCAACCGGGCGGGGCGCGAAACAGGATCGAACGAATCCGCTCTTCCCACCAACGCTCAGCGCCTTAAGCAGACCTACACCGTCGCCTATATTGCTCACGCGCCGCTCGAGCCGCGCGCCGCCGTCGCGGAGTGGGCCGATGGGAAAGTCACAGTGTGGACCGGAACGCAGCGGCCGTTTGCGGTTCGTGACCAGGTAGCGCAGGCGTGCGGAGCGCCTTCGAGCCAGGTGCGCGTGATCGTGCCCGATACGGGCGGCGCCTTTGGCGGAAAGCATACGGGCGAGGTCGCGGTTGAGGCCGCGCTGCTGGCTCGCGCCGCCGGCAAGCCGGTGAAGCGCGTGTGGACGCGCGAAGAGGAGTTCACGTGGGCGTATTTCCGCCCCGCCGGGGTCATCGAGGTGGCGAGCGCGGTGAGCGCTGACGGCGCTCTGCTCGCTTGGGAATTCGACAACTACAATTCAGGCGAGGCCGGCATTCAGACGCCCTACGCCGCGGCGAGCCAGCGGATCGAATTCCACCCCTGCGATGCGCCTCTGCGGCAGGGCTCCTACCGCTGCCTCGCCGCCAGCGCGAACCACTTTGCGCGCGAGTCGCACATGGAGGACTTGGCGCGGCTGCTCCGCGCGGACTCCGTCAAGTTCCGCTTGAAGAACCTGCCGGATGAACGGGTGCGGACGGTGCTCGCGACGGCTGCGGATCGTTTCGGTTGGAATAATCGCAAGCGCGCGTCTGGCCAGGGCGCAGGCATTGCGTGCGGCGTCGAGAAGGGCGGGCACGTGGCCACCTGTGCGGAGGTGCGTGTGGACCCGGCAACCTCGGCGGTTCACGTGCTGCGGATTGTCACGGCGTTTGATTGCGGCGCCGTGGTGAACCCCGACGGATTGAAGAATCAGATTGCGGGCGCGGCCGTGATGGGCCTTGGAGGCGCATTGTTCGAAGCGATAGAATTCGAGAACGGCCGCATTCTCGACGACCGCTTCTCGCGCTATCGCGTTCCGCGCTTCAGCGACCTGCCGGAGATTGAGGTGGCGCTGGTCGACCGCAAAGATCAGCCCTCCGCCGGAGCCGGCGAAGCGCCTATCATGTGCATTGCGCCCGCCATCCGCAATGCAATCCTGGACGCGACGGGCGTTCAGCTCTTCACGATGCCGCTGGCGCCTCGCGGCGTGCGGCCGCGCGCCGCCTGACCCGCCGCTGTCATGCTTCTTCCTCTTACCCCCGTTCGCTTCAAGGCTCATGCCGCCCGGCTCTACGGGCGAAAGAGAGCCATCGTATGCGGTGCGCGGCGCTTCACGTATGCGGAATTCAATGAGCGTTGTGACCGCCTCTCCCAGGCTCTTCTCGATCTGAACGTCCAGCCGGGCGACCGCGTTGCTTTCCTCAGCTTCAACTGTCACCGGTTGCTGGAAGCGTATTACGCGGCGCCGCAGATTTCCGCCATTCTGCTGCCCCTGAACATCCGGCTGAGCCCCGAGGAGCTGGCATGGATCCTCGAGGACGCTTCGCCCCGGCTGCTTTTCTTTGATCCTGAGTTCACGCCGATCGTTGAGCGCTTGCGCTGTGCCGCGCCATCGCTCCGGCACGTAATCAGCCTCGACGAGCCGAATCCCGCCTGGGCTTACGAGCGCGGCTACGAAGGCCTGCTCGCCCGCGCCGCGCCGCTCGCGGGCGACTACACCGGCATCGACGAGAACGCCGTCGCGGAGCTTTTCTACACCAGCGGCACCACGGCTCATCCGAAAGGCGTGATGCTGACGCACCGCAACCTGTACCTCCATGCGTTCTACGTCTCGCACGCGATGAACCTGCGGGACGATGATGTCGGGCTTTACGTCGTTCCGCTCTTTCACGTGAATTCATGGGGCACGCCGCACACTTTCACGCTGAGCGGCGGCGCTCACGCGATCCTGAGAAAATTCGATCCGGCGCGCGCGCTTGAGCTCATCGAGCAAGAACGGGTGACGCGGCTGCAGATGGTTCCGGCGATGGCCGTGGCGCTGATCAACCACCCGGAGTTTGCGAGGCGTGATCTTTCGAGCGTCCGCGAAATTATGCTCGGCGGCGCTCCCTCGAGCGTCGCCCTCATCCGTGAAATGGACTCGAAATTCCCCGGCGCCAGCGTATGTGGCGGATACGGACTGACCGAGACCTCGCCCGTGGTGATGATTGCCGCCCTTAAGGATTACCTCCGCTGCGAAAAAAAGGAAACACAACTTCGGCGCCGGGCCAGCGCGGGCGCGGTGATTGCCGGCGCGGAGGCGCGCGTGGTGGATGCTGCGGGGAACGACGTGCGCCCGGACGGGCGCGAGGTGGGCGAGGTGGTTATTCGCAGCGACACTGTGATGGAGGGCTACTGGAATCAGCCGGAGGAGACCGCCACGGCGCTGCGCGAAGGCTGGCTGCACACGGGCGACCTCGGCACGATCGACGACGAGGGCTACATTCTCATCGTCGATCGCGTAAAGGACATGGTGCTGAGCGGCGGTGAAAACGTCGCCACGGCGGAGATCGAGCGCGTGATTTACGGCCATCCCGCTGTGCTCGAG
>JBOGJW010000123.1:0-3105 GCA_050745245.1 Terriglobia bacterium
AGACCTGACATGCCTGATCGAGTCTCTTGAAACCCACCTTTCACGGTAAGTCTACAACCGCCAGCGATCATGGAAATCAAGCCCCCCAGGGGTTTAACATACCCGATCTCATTCAAGCTTTTCGCAGCTCACAGCATCCTCGCCGTACCCCATGGAAAGAAGCAGGCGGCTCACATCCTCCACCATCTCCGGCCGGCCGCAAACGTAGGCGTGAAGGCCCGGCTTGTGCGCAAGATACTCCATGATCTGAACCTGGACGCGTCCGGTCGGGCCCGGCCAGCCGGAATCGGCGCGGCTGAGCGTCGGGACGAAGTGGAAGCCGGGATATTTCTGGCTCAATCCCTCGAACTCGTCGCGATACAAAATGGCGGCCTCGGTTCGTACCCCGAAGATCAGCCATGCCTCACCGGAAAATCCGCGGCCGCGGTAGAGCTCCTGCAACATCGCGCGGATGGGCGCGATTCCGGTGCCCGTCGCGATGAACGCCAGCGCCTCGCCGAGCGGCCGGCGAAGGCGGAATGCGCCGTAAGGACCGCTAAACTCCACCGGATCCCCAGGCTTCAGCCCTCGAATCCAGGAAGAGAAATCGTCCTGCGGTTCCAGGTTGAGGCACAGCTCAAAGCGCTGGCCGCCGTCGCTCGCCGTCGCAATCGAAAACGCGCGGGTGTACTGAATCCCGCCGCGGATCGCGTGCAGCGTAATAAATTGACCGGTGTGGAATTCGAAATGAGACCCGCCGGGAAGCTCGAATTCGAAGCGCCCCGTGCGGGCGCCTGCGCCCCAGGCGCGACTTAGCAAGGCGCGATGAACCGCGGCCGTCACGCCGGTAGCTTCTCCGCCGCGGAACGAATGCGGTCGAGGATGAGCGAGGGCATCAGCGGGTGGCCCTCCAGCGAGCTGCCAATCCGGATCTCGAGGCCAGGATGCTTTTGAACCTCGCGGGCTACCAGGCCGGGCAAATCGTTGCGCAAGTGCACGCCCCCGGTCAGGAAATAGGGAATCACCAGGATGCGCTGGTATCCCGCCCGCACCGCCTGCTCGATAGCCGCGGGCAAATCGGGCTGCGCCATCTCTAGAAACGCCGCCCGCACATAAGCGAATTCACCAGCCGACTGCACCTGCCCCGCCAGCGCCTCCACGCCTCGATTCGCCGCCTCCACTCGGCTGCCGTGCGCGAAAAGGAGGATTCCGGTTTGAGCGCTGGGATTCATGCCGCCTCGCCTTGCTGAACCAATTCTATCAGGTCGCCGGGAACCGGCGCTGCGTAACGCGTTTCTCACCGCGGGCCATCATCCTGCTAAACTATGTGATTACTGAAAGGCCCGCAGTCCAAGCAGATGAGCCGAATCGCATATCTCGACTGCTCCTCCGGCATAAGCGGCGACATGTTTCTCGCCGTGCTGCTCGATGCCGGCGTGCCGGAAGAGGGGCTGGTGGCGGAGCTTCGCAAGCTGCCTCTTCGGCAGGAAGACTACGAGTTCAGGACGTCGCGCGTGATGCGCTCCGGGCTGGCGGCGAAGCGCGTGGAGATCGTCACGGCGCCGAATCAGCCCGCGCGCCACCTGCGCCATATCGAAGAGATCGTGGGCCGCAGCGAGCTGGAGGAAGGCGTTAAGGCTAGGGCGCTAGCCGTGTTTCGGCGTCTTGCGGAGGCCGAAGGCAGGCTGCACGGACAGCCGCCGGAAGCCGTCCACTTTCACGAGGTGGGCGCGCTGGATGCCATTCTCGACATCACCGGAACTTGCGCCGGGCTGCGCCTGCTGGGCATCTCCGAGCTGCGCTGCTCGCCACTGAATGTGGGCAGCGGCCACGTTCAGGCGGCGCATGGGACGCTGCCGGTGCCCGCGCCGGCGACCGCCGAGCTGCTGAAGGGCCTGCCGGTGTATTCCACCGGGGTCGAAGGCGAGCTCGTGACGCCCACCGGCGCGGCCCTGGTTTCAATCCTTTCTGCCGGCTTCGGTCCGATGCCCGCGCTCAACGTGGAACAGATCGGCTACGGCGCCGGAGCGCGTGATATCCCAGGCCACCCGAATATCGCCCGGCTCTTTGTGGGAGAGCGTGATTCCGGCCATGCCGCGGCCGGCGACGTGATCTCGGTAATCCAGGCGAACATCGATGACATGAACCCGCAGGTTTACAGCTATTTCGCGGAGCAGGCGCTCGCCGCCGGCGCGCTCGACGTGACGTGCACCTCGATTCAGATGAAGAAGAATCGCCCGGGCCTCGAAATCACCGTTCTGTGCGCGCCGGACCGCGCCGACGCGCTCGCACAGTTGCTCTTCGAGCAGACCACCACGCTGGGCGCGCGCATCTACGAGAGCCGCCGGAAAACGTTGGAGCGCGAAGTGGTGAGCGTCAGCACGCCCTACGGCCCGGTAAACGTGAAGGTATCGAAGCGCGACGGCCGCGTTTTGAACGCCGCGCCGGAGTATGAGGACTGCGCGCGCCTGGCGCGGGAGAAGAGCGTGCCGCTTAAAGATGTGATGCTGGCGGCGCAGATGGCGTACAAAAATTGATTCATTGAGTCATTGATTCATTGACTCATTGAAGGTTTTCGGATCGACTGGTTTATTGAGCTTATCGGTTCAATGAACCAATGAAAAAATGAATCAATGAAAAGATTCTATATCACCACTCCCATTTACTATCCCAACGCCCGGCCGCATGTGGGCTCGGCGTATACCACAATCGCGTGCGACGCCATTGCGCGCTATAAGCGCATGTGCGGGTACGACGTGGCGTTCCTCACCGGCACCGACGAGCACGGCGAGAAGCTTCAGCGCGCGGCGGAGGCGGCGGGCATGGCGGCGGAAAAATTCGTCGCCGAAAAGCGCAAGCTGTTCAAGCAGCTTTGGCGGACGCTCGGCATCGGCGAATTCCGCGATACTGCGCCTACTGAAGACCAAGTAGAGGCGGGTTTACCCCGCCACCAAAACGGCGGCTCGATTAAGCGCCTCTTTGTGCACACGTCGCAAAACCCCGCGCATGAAAAGGCCGTGCATTGGATGATCCGCCAGGCAGACAAGGCGGGATACATCCAGAAGAAGAAATACGAGGGCCGCTACTGCGTATTCGATGAGCGGTACGTTTCCGACAGCACCGAGC
>JBOGJW010000124.1:0-3454 GCA_050745245.1 Terriglobia bacterium
GTCTCAAACGCGGTGAAGTACGGCGGGGAACGGCCGTCGGTAACCATACGTGCCACAATGCAGTCGAATGGAAGGGCGCCCGAGGTCGAGGTGCGCGTTGATGACGGAGGTATCGGCATCGCACCCGAAGACGTTCCGCACATTTTCGAGCCGTTCTACCGCGGCAGGTCCAAAGATGCGGAGCAGATCCACGGAACCGGGCTGGGGCTAAGCCTGGCGCGAGAGATTGCGGAAGCGATGGGCGGACGTCTGACGGTAAGAAGCATACACGGGAAGGGTAGTTCCTTTGCGCTGAGCCTTCCCGCCGTCGCGCCCGTCGTGGTGCAGGGGTAGCGCCGGCATCCGGAGATGCCTCGGGTGGCGCAAACATGGCCGCTCTTTGCCATCCGGAGATGCGGCCGCGAAGGCGCGACACAGGGCGCCCTTTCTCTGTATGGAACGAAAAATCCTGATTGTCGAAGATGAGCCGGGCTTGGTGGTGACGCTCAGTGACCGCCTCGCAAGCGAAGGGTTCAAGGTGGAGGCGGTCTCAAACGGCCAGGCAGGGCTCGAACGCGCACTGGCGGGAGGATTCGACCTGGTTATCCTCGACCTGATGCTGCCACGCAAAAGCGGCTTGGACGTCTGCCGCGACCTTCGCCAGCACGGGTCAGCTACGCCTATCCTGATGCTGACCGCGCGCGGCCAGGTGACCGACCGCGTGCTGGGCCTCAAGCTTGGAGCCGACGATTATCTGACGAAACCGTTCGACATGCTTGAACTGCTGGCGCGTATCGAAGCGCTGCTGCGCCGTCCGGCGCTGGCTGGGGTCGCAGGCGCGGTCTTTCAGGCCGGGAGCCTGCGCGTGGATTTCCGATCCACCAGCGTCTGGCGCGACGGTGAGAAGATCGGCGTCTCGGCGCGCGAGTTTCAGTTGCTGCGCTACTTCATCGAGCACCGCGGTGAAACCCTCTCGCGGGACGCGCTGCTCAAGGACGTTTGGGGCTACGGGGCCGCGCCGAACACTCGCACCGTGGACGTGCACGTCGCCTGGCTTCGGCAGAAGCTGGAAGAGAATCCGAAACACCCGCAGCTCATTTTGACCGTGCAGGGGCTCGGTTATAAGTTTGCGGGGTAATTCCGATTATGACGAATGGAACTGATCGCGGAGACACGCGCGCATACCGATCTAAAAAACACCTCGGCAGCGTGAAATCTTGTTTTTGTGGCAAACTTTTTGGAGCCTGTCATTCTGAGCGCAGGCGAAGAATCCCCGCATTTCGCTCAACTTCAAAAAATGCCGGGATTCTTCGCTCGCCCCGCTCGCTCAGAATGACAGTTCGCTTACTTGCGGATCTGCCGCGTTGCGCTACTGGGAATCCTTTTTAATCTATCTTGAGCCAAACTGCGCTTAAGAGACGCCATGGCGTTCTTTACTGCAATTGTCCGCCTCGTGTGGCCACACTCTCTGACAGACATTCCTACCATAACCCCTCTCGAAGGCGCGTGGGGCGTATATCGCGTCTATCTTGTATAAAACGTCGCAGACAGATGATACGCGCCAGCGGCTTTTTGACGCCCCCCTTGAACCTCACATACAAAGCGCAGAGGCGCTATTGCTGCCAGCCGCCCCCCAGAGCGTTATAAAGCTGAACCAGCGCAAGCCGCTCATTGAGCTGCGCCTGGGCGAGGTTCAGTTCTGCCACGAAGTAGTTCGTTTCGCTCGCCAAAACTTGTAAATAACTGGCGCCGCCATGCCGGTAAAGAACGTTGGAGAGCCGGTCGGCACCCGCCGCGGCATTCGTCAATAACTGCTGCTGTTGCCGGAACTCGCGATCCTTCTGATATGCGATCAGGGAATCGGAGACCTCTCGCAGAGCTTCCTTAATCGCTTGTTCATAGGCAAGCAGCATCTGCTGCTTTTGGGCCTGCGTCAGCCTCAAGCCAGAATGGAGAGCCCCGGCTTGAAAGACCGTCTGCGCCGCTGATGCGGCCACATTGTAGAGGCCGCCGTTGGCGAAAGAAAAGAACCGGTCGAGAGCGTAACTCTCAAGCCCGCCCGTGGCAGTGAGCGAGATGTTGGGAAAGAAATCTGCCTTAGCGACTCCAATATCTGCATTGGCGGCCATCAAATTCGCTTCAGCCTCGCGGATGTCGGGCCGCCGCTCCAGCAGCTCGGAGGGAAGCCCGGCCGGAACCGTGGGCGGGACCGGCTGCTCCGTCAGCTTAAGGCCGCGAGCAACGGGTCCCGGGTTCTCGCCGAGCAGGTCGCTAATCAAGTCTTCTTTCTGCTGAATTTGCCGTTGCAAATCGGGGATCTGTTCTGCCGCGGTGTCAACAAGTTCTTGCGCCTGGCGCAAGTCGAGCATCGAGGCGGAGCCGTAATGCTCCAGGACTTGTGTTAAGCGCAGAGAATCGTTGCGCGAGACCAGCGTGCACCGGGCAATCTGCAGAGCAAGGTCGAGCTCGCGAAGCTGAAAATAGGCGGTTGCGACGCTCGAAACGACGGAGTTGAGCACGGCCCGGCGGCCCCATTCCGTGGCCAGCAAATTGTCGCGCGCGGCTTCAGTCTCTCTCCGGTATTTACCCCAGAAATCGAGATTCCATATCACGGAGAGATCCAATTCGCCGGTATGGATTTTGTACGTCGGGAAGAACGAGTTAATCTTCGGGTTACGCTCCTCCAGCAGATTCAGCCCTGCGTTCACGGTGGGATATTGATTGGAGCGGGTGAGCCCGAGCTGAGCCTGCGCCTGGAGAACGCGAGTGGCCGCAATCCGCACGTCGTAGTTCTGCTGCAAGGCGGTGCGGATGAGCTGCTGCAATGTGGGATCGTGAAAAACACTCCACCATTTTTCATTGCCCAAGGATTCCTGGGGCGCTTGACCCCGTAGTGAGGGAGCTTGCCCGCGATAAGTGGCGGGAAGGTTGATCTTGGGCCGCTGATAATTAAGTCCGGCGGTGCATCCGGCCAGGGCAAGGCAGAGGAGCGCAAGGAATATGCGCAGGGGGGTGTGATAATGCGCGGCCCTCATGCCTCGCCCTCCGAGGATGCTTGGGGCGCGGTCGCGCGAACCCGGCGCGCGCCGGAGAGCTTCTCCACCGCGTAGAAGAAGGCGGGAATAAGGAAGATGGCAATGAGGCTGGCGCCGATCATGCCGCCAATAACCGTGGTGCCCATGATCTTCCGGGATACCGCCCCGGCGCCGGAGGCAACCCACAGGGGCGCGACGCCAAAGATAAACGCGAATGAGGTCATCAGAATCGGCCGGAGGCGAAGCCTCGCTCCGTCCAGCGCGGCGTCGATCAGCGGTCGGCCCCGCTCGTATTCATCCTTGGCGAAGGCGACAATCAGAATTGCGTTTTTGGCGGCGAGCCCGATCAGCATCACGAGGCCAATTTGTGAATACACGTCGTTTTCGAGTTGGACCATGTAGGCTGGCAAGAGGGACAGATCGACGTAGCGGCGCAGCAG
>JBOGJW010000125.1:0-4142 GCA_050745245.1 Terriglobia bacterium
TACACAGACGGAGCGATTCGCTCCTCCGTCTTCCACTCCAGCCGCTACATCCCCGACCGTTTCCTGCCCGACAAGGCCGTGGACTTGATTGACGAGGCTGGCGCGCGCGTGAAGCTGCAGCAGAGCACCTTTCCCGAGGAGATGGTGGACGCGCAGAAGCGCATCAAGTTCGTAGTGCACCGCATGGAGGCGGCCATCGCCAACCACGAGTTCGAAAAGGCCCGCTTCTACTCCGACGAGGAGCGCAAGGAGCGCGAGAACCTGAGAGTGCTGCGCGAGAAGTACAACATCGATGAAACGGCGGCCGGCGAGGTAACCGAGATTGACATCGAGGAAGTGGTGTCGCGCTGGACTGGCGTGCCGGTAATGTCGATCAAGGAAGAAGAGATGTCAAAGCTCCTCCGCATCGAGGAGGAGCTGCACAAGCGCGTTATCAGCCAGGACAAGGCCCTTTCGGCTCTGGCGCGCGCCATCCGCCGCTCACGCGCCGGGCTGAAGGCGCCCGGGCGGCCCGTAGGCTCGTTCCTCTTCCTGGGGCCGACGGGAGTCGGTAAAACGGAAGTTGCGCGCTCGCTTGCATCTTTCCTGTTCGGAACGGAGCGCTCGCTGATCCGGTTTGACATGTCGGAGTTTATGGAAAAGCACTCCGTGTCAAAACTGATCGGTTCGCCGCCCGGATATGTCGGCTACGAGGAAGGCGGACAGCTCACTGAGCGCGTGCGCCGCGCTCCCTATTCGATAATCCTGCTCGATGAGATCGAGAAGGCGCATCCCGACGTGTTCAACATCCTCCTCCAGGTGTTCGAGGACGGCCAGCTTACCGACGGCCTGGGCAACACGGTGGACTTTAAGAACACCGTGATCATCATGACCTCGAATATCGGTGCGCGCTATCTTGAGCGGCGCAGCCACCTGGGTTTCCAGTCGGCAAACGAAGAAATCACGGACAAGAAGATCGAAGCGATGGTGATGAGCGAGGTGAAGCGCCTCTTTAATCCGGAGTTTCTGAACCGGCTGGACGAGGTGATCATCTTCAACTCGCTCGGAGACAATGATCTGCTGCAGGTCATCGAGCTGCTGGTGCAGCAGATGAATACCCACCTCGCGCAAAAGAATATATCCATCACCCTTACCCCCGAAGCTTCACGCTGGATTCTCGAGAAGACCTGCGCGGACCGCTCCTACGGCGCCCGGCCCCTGCGTCGCGCACTGCAACGGCACCTGGAGGACCCGCTCTCAGAGGCGCTCATCCAGGGAGAGATCCAGCCGCCCTCCGTTCTCGAAGTCACGGTCGGAAGCGAAGGGCTCTACTACCGTCCGCTGAACGACACCGTTGTCGCGGCCACGCCCCTTTCCCACTGAGTTCCGCAAAGCGGCCGGCAACCCGCCGTAACGCCGGCATCTTGCCGGCATTAGAAAAATGAGCCGGCGAGACGCCGGCGCTACAAATTCTCGCCCGCTTCATCGACTCCTAAGAGTAATTTTAAGAACGCCCCCTCCCCTTGGCATCATGAATGCTTCTTCACCCCCGTGCGATGCTAAATTTGCCTACCTATGAGACAAGATTGCCGGGCAGCGGGGAAAGCGTCGAGTCCGCCAAGGCCGTTCTCGATCAGGCCTTCCGATCTTTTCTTAACGCGGCTGGGTCGCTGGAGGGCTCTTACGGGCAGCTCCAGTCAGAGATCCGGCGGCTGCGGGAAGAACTGGAAATCAGGAATTGCGAGCTCGCCAAAAGCCTGCGCGAGAACGAGCAAATCCGCGCGTACCTAACCCACATCCTGGAAGCGTTACCTTGCGGAATCCTGGTGCTGGACCGGCACCTTCGCCGGCGGCTGCAGAATCCGGAGGCGCGGCGGCTGATCGCGGCGAATCTTCCTCCAGGCCGCAATCCCGCTGGCAGTCTTCCGGTCGAGCTCGAGAGGTTACTCAAAGAACTGATGTCCTGCCCGCCCGGCGCGGAGCGCCTTTGGGCGGCGCACTCGGGCGAAGAGCTTCGGAGCGTGGCGATTACGTTTGCAAATCTGCCGGGCGCATCGACTAGCACGGACGAATTCATCTTCATTCTCCGCGATGTGACGGAGCAGAAGCGCCTGGAGCGCGAGCAGGAATCCGCGCGCCGTATGAAAGCGCTGGCCGAGATGACGGCGCTGCTGGCCCACGAAATCCGCAACCCGCTTGCCAGCCTGGAACTTTTTGCCAGCCTGATTCAAGGCGCGGTTCGCGGCGATGCTGAAGCCAGCCAGTGGGCGGTTCACCTCCACGCCGGATTAAGAGGCCTCTCCGCCACGGTTAACAACGTCCTTCATTTCTATACGCAGGCGGGTCCGCAAACGGCGGCGCTGGATGCTGGCGAGCTTCTGGAACAGACCGTGCGGTTTCTGCAGCCGCTGGCGTTGCAGCGCGGCATGGCGATCCGGTGGGAAAAACCTGCCGCGCCGGTGTTCATCCGGGCCGACGCTCATCGCCTGCAACAAGTGTTCTTTAATCTCGCCACCAACGCCTTTCGCGCGATGTCGCCTGGCGGCGTGTTCAGCATTCGTCTGGAAGTGGAGCGCAGCGAGGACAGCCGGGCGGTGCGAATTGAATTCCAAGATCAAGGCGCGGGGATCACTCCCGAGAACCTGCCGAAGATCTTCGAGGCGGGTTTTACCACCCGCGCCGGAAGTCCAGGCCTGGGTTTGGCCGTCTGCAAGAAAGTAGTTGAAGAGCACCGCGGGACCCTTGCGGTAAGCAGCGTTCCGGGCGAAGGCGCCACGTTCACATTAGCGTTTCCTGAAGGAGGACACGAATGACGGACGTCATGGTCGTGGACGACGAGCTTGGCATGAGAGCGGCCCTGGAAGCAAGCTTCCGAACCCACGGCTGGAGAGTACAGAGCGCGTCGGGCAAGAATGAAGCGGTGCGGACGTTTCAGGCCGCGCCCTGCCCGCTGGTGGTCACCGACATGCGGATGCCTGACGGCGACGGTTTTGGAGTAATGCAGGCCATCCGCGCCATTTCGCCTAAGACCGCCTTCATCTTTCTGACCGCGTTCGGCACGGTCCAGGAGGCGGTAAGCGCGATGCAGGAAGGCGCCTGCGATTTCCTGATCAAGCCTGTCTCTTTCGACCGGCTGCACGAGACGGCCCAGCGCATCCTCGATCGCCAGCCTCCTGCTTCGGCCAGCGTTGCCGCGGAAGGACTGGTTGGCCGCTCGCCGCGTTTCCGCGCCCTGCTCGACCGTATCCGCCATATCGCGCCCACCGACGCCGACATCCTCATTGAGGCGGAGAGCGGAACCGGCAAGGAAAAACTGGCGCGATTCATTCACCAGTCAAGCCATCGCCGCAATGCTCCGTTTGTCGCCGTCAACTGCGCGGCGTTTCCCGAAAGCCTGCTCGAAAGCGAGCTCTTCGGCCACGTGCGCGGCGCGTTTACCGGCGCGCTGGCTGCCAAGGCGGGCAGGTTCGAAATGGCGCAAGGCGGAACGCTGCTGCTCGATGAAATCGGCGAAATGTCCCCGAGCCTTCAGCCCAAGCTGCTGCGCGTACTGCAGGAGCGCGAGGTTGACCGGCTGGGCGACACGCGCTCGATCAAGCTCGACATTCGCGTGATCGCCACCACCAACCGCTCGCTGGGCGAGCAGGTGCGCGCCGGGGCTTTCCGCGCGGACCTGTTCTATCGTCTGAACGTGATCCCCCTCAGCGTGCCGCCGCTGCGCGAGCGCAAGGAGGATATTCCCGAGCTTGCGGATTACTTCCTTCGCCGCTACGCCCCCCCGGCGCTGCGCGCGAGCATGACTTTCTCCCGTGAGTTTATCGAATGCCTTGCGCGGCACGACTGGCCGGGAAACGTAAGAGAGCTTGAAAACGCCGTCCGGCGCGCCGTCGCGCTGGCGCGCGGCCCGATTGTGGGCCTGGAAGGATTCGAGCCGTTTACCTCCTCCGCCTCCCGTCCCGTCTCGGCGTTGGAGCCGGGTCTTACGCTGCGCGAGCTCGAGCGCCAGCTTGTGGAGCGAACGCTGGAATCGGTGGATGGCAACCGCACGCGGGCCTCAGAAATGCTCGGGATCAGCTTGCGAACCATTCGCAACAAGGTGCGGGAGTATGGCCTCGGGCCACGGAGGGTGCAATGAGCTGGCTCGATGCCGGGCTCTTCGGAGA
>JBOGJW010000126.1:0-4619 GCA_050745245.1 Terriglobia bacterium
GGACCTGAAAAATGCAGGTCCGCGCTGCCTCGCTTTGTCTCACAACAAACCGCGGTCGGAAAAGCACTGACCACCGTGGCTACCTCAAAAACTTCACAAAAAGGGAGCGACCATGAGCAAAGTACGAGTCTTGGCTGGCACGCGCAAAGGCGCGTTCATTTTAGAATCAGACGGCAAGCGAAAGGACTGGTCGGTGAGCGGGCCGTATTTCACCGGCTGGGAGATTTATCACATGAAGGGCTCTCCCGCCGATCCGAACCGCATCTACGCCTCGCAGACAAGCGGGTGGTTCGGGCAGATCATCCAGTGCTCGAACGACGGCGGAAAGACGTGGGAAGCGCCCGGAGGCGGGATGACACAGGCGCCCAACGGTATGCCGCGTGGCGAGAGCAATAAGTTCGTCTACGACACGTCGCCCGAGACGGGCAAGCCCCTCACCACGCACCAATGGTACGACGGCACGCAGCACCCCTGGGAGTTCAAGCGCGTCTGGCATCTCGAGCCGTCACTCAACGATCCGGATACCGTCTACGCCGGCATCGAGGACGCTGGTCTCTTCCGCTCCTCCGACGGCGGCCACTCCTGGCAGGAGCTTTCCGGGCTGCGCGGGCACGGCACAGGTCCTAAATGGCAGCCTGGCGCAGGCGGCCTCTGTCTGCACACTATTATTCTTGATTCGAGTGATCCAGGCCGCATCTACATAGCGATCTCGGCGGCGGGCGCATTTCGCACCGATGATGGCGGCAAGACCTGGAAGCCCATCAATCGCGGGTTGAAATCGCAATATATCCCGGAGCCGAATGCCGAAGTGGGCCACTGCGTGCATCACATCGCGATGCATCCCTCGCGGCCGGGCGTGCTGTTTATGCAGAAGCACTGGGACGTGATGCGCAGCGACGACGCGGGCGACTCCTGGCAGGAGGTGAGCGGCGACCTGCCCACCGACTTCGGGTTTGCCATCGACGTGCACGCACACGAGCCCGAAACCCTCTACGTCGTCCCCATCAAGAGCGATTCGGAGCATTTTCCGCTCGACGGCAAGCTGCGGGTTTACCGCAGCAGGAAGGGCGGGAACGCGTGGGAGCCGCTCACTAAGGGCCTCCCGCAGAGCAACTGCTATGTGAATGTGCTGCGTGACGCCATGTCCGTCGACTCGCTCGACAAGTGCGGCATTTATTTCGGCACCACGGGCGGCCAGGTGTACGCCTCGGCGGACGCGGGTGACAGTTGGAATGCAATCGTGCGCGACCTTCCGCCCGTATTGTCGGTGGAGGCTCAGACGCTGCAGTGATTCGCGTCGTTCTTCCTTATCATCTCCGAAAGCTGGCCGGCGTTGATGGCGACGTTTCCCTTGACGTCGAGGGCGTGGTGACGCAACGTTCGGTGCTCGACGCACTGGAAGATCGGTACCCGGTTCTGCGCGGGACCATCCGCGACCACGTCACGCGCGATCGCCGGCCCTTTTTGCGATTCTTTGCCTGCGAGCAAGACATCTCCCTGGAATCGCCGGACGCGCCATTGCCCGAAGCGGTGGCAAAAGGGGCCGAGCCTTTTCTGGTGATCGGAGCCATCGCTGGCGGCTGCAGCGTCGGCCAGTGACCGTCGGTTTTAATTTGAACCGGATTCGGCGCTGCCGCCGCGGCGACTAGCGGGAGTTTACTCTAATTTTAGTTTATTCACAGGGTAGGTCGCTGGATTGATGACAGTTAGGAAGAAATCTCTGTATTACCCTATTTGTGGGGTAAGACTCCAGTCGCCGTTACACTCCGCTTTATAAATCAATCACTTAGCCGGTGGAAAACCAGAACTGCGAGTAAACTCCCGCTAGGGGGAGGGCTGTAGCGCTACGTGGCAGAGCCGCAACTGGATGAAACTGTCATTCTGAGCGAGGTCGCCGTGGCGACCGAGCGAAGAATCACAGGTTCCAAAAAGTTTGCTAAAAAAGAAGAAATTACGGTATTGCGATGCGGCGTTCGCATTGTAACGCTACGATGGATATTCTCTTCATCCGCACTTGTGTTTCGTCTTTTATTCGCCTAGTATAGGAGTAAATCTTGGAGGCATCGGCTATGGCTCTTACGAAAAGGCAAAAGCAGGTGTTGGACGTGCTGGAGGATTTCATCCGTCGCAACGGATACTCGCCGAGCTTTCAGGAGATCCGCGATTAGCTCGGCATTCGCTCCATAGCGACAGTTCACAAGCATGTTGAGAACCTGGAGAGGAAGGGTTTTATCCGGCGCGGGTATAATCGCAGCCGGTCCATTGACTTGATTTCTCCGGGCCGCCGCCAGTTTGGCAAGCGCGCCGAAAGCCGGCGAGCCAGTCCCGCTGCGCTGCCGCCCGAAACGGCGCCGCGGGAATTCGAGTTCCCCCTGCTTGGCAGGATCGCCGCCGGCCGGCCGGTGGAAGCCGTCGCCACCGCCGAGACGCTGTCACTCGAGGACTTTTCGAATCGCAGCGGCGAGGTCTTCGTCCTGAAGGTGACCGGCGATTCGATGATCGACGATCACATCTGCGATGGCGATTACATCCTGGTACAGCGCGCGCGCGAAGCCGCCAATGGCGAAATCGTGGTGGCGCTGATCGACAAGCTCGAGGCCACGCTCAAGCGGCTGTTTCACGAGCCCAAGGGCAAAGTACGGCTGCAGCCAGCGAATTCGCAGATGGACCCGATCGTCCTTCCCGCCGGCGAGGTTGAGGTGCAGGGGCGCGTGATTGGGGTGCTGAGAAAATACTGAAGCGCGCGCCGTTCACGCGTGGCTTGCTTGTTGCAGGACCTGGCGCAGGCGCTGGCCCACGATGCGATCTTCCCCGGGCTGAAGCATCCATACCCCGATCACGATGGTGTTCTCACCGGTGGGTAAGCCGGCGCTTGCAGAATTGCCGCCCGTAGCCGGGTTCAGCTCGATGCTGGGGCTGCCATTGCGGAGGCGCTCGGCGACTTCGCGCGGAGCAATCTTCACGCGGCTCTGATCGTATCGGATCAGCAGGTGAGGAACGTGATTGGCCACCGGAGGCACGAAGATTCTTACCTCGATCGTGGGAACGCCTTTCAGCGCATCTGAAATCACTTCCGCTCGCCGCCGGAATTCTCGTTCCATGCCCTCGTCGGTCTGGCTCAGGAACCAGTCCACCGCCGCCACCATGCCCACGATCTGTTCTTTCGAAACCTTCATTCCGCGGCCCACGGTATCAGAAAACGGGTTGTTGTTAGCGGCCGCGCCGTCAATGAGCTCCTTTCTTCCCAGCAGCAGCCCGGCGTTCTGCGGGCCGCGCATTCCCTTGCCGCCGGAGAATGTGACGAGGTCAAATCCCATTTTGGTATAGTTCCAGAGGTTTGAGATGGGCGGCACGTCCGCCGCCGCATCGTTGAAGCAGGGTACCCCGTGCTCGTGCGCAACGCGCACCCAGTCCTCACGGCTGATCTGGCCGCCCTCGGCCGCATTGAAAAAGTGCGCCATCACCGTTTGCGGCGCGAACGCTTTCTGGTAATCGTCGAGCGTCACCACTTCGACAAACTTGATGCCGCAGTTGCGCAGCGCGTGGTCGTATTCATATCGATGCGCCTTCTGGATCAGGACTTCATTCTTCAGTCCGGTCATGTCCGTCGGGATGTGAAGAATGGCGTCTTTATTGGCACGAGTAATGCACGCCGCTGTGCCGAGGGTGAGCGCTGAGGCAGCGCCGTCGCTCACCAGCGCGGCCTCGCATTGCAGCCGCTGCGCGAGGTACTCACCCGCCTTCTGCTGCAATTCGAGCAGGCGCACGGGATGCTTCGCGGCAATCGCCACCGCGCTCCGAACCGGTGGCGGCATAATCGAAGCCGTAAGGATCGTGTACGTTCCGGCGGCGTTAATGATCTTCGTAACGCCCAGCTTCTCGTAGTAATCCACGCTACCACCTGTGTCGCGCTCGGCTCCGCCGCTGCAGCTCGCCGAGGCAAGCCCGCCCAGGGCGGCCATACCGCCGCCCCATCGAAAGAACTCTCGCCGTGATCCTGTACCGCTCACTCGCTAACCTCCGTGGGATGGAAAACCGCGGGGCTACAACACGCCCGCTCCACTGTACTGCAATACTCTAGATTCTTGTTTTTTAGCAAACATTTTGGAGCCTGTCATTCTGAGCGCAGCGAAGAATCCCCGTATTTCCCTCAGCTTCAAAAAATACAGGGATTCTTCGCTCGGTCGCCGCGGCGACCTCGCTCGGAATGACAGTTGGTCTGGTTGCGGCTCCGGCGCGCTGCGCTAAGCCTCTCCGCGCCACTTGTATTTTAATTCAAGCGGCGTGTCATCGGTGCAAAAAGCGCAGGCGGCTCTTACCTGGGTGCGATGAGCACGTGCCGGCTGGCGTAACCGGCGTGCGCCACCGATCAAGCCCGCTGTTTGCCTCGCGGCCGGTTCCTACGTAGAATGGATTGAAACAAGGAGGCCCGCGGTACGCATGCCGCTCTCGCGAGTCCGGGATCATGATTACAGCGCAGATTGGGAAGGGCGGGAAATTCGTCATCGATCGCATCATTGGCAGCTTTGTTCGGAACCGGATCAATCCGAACGTGCTGACCTCGATAGGTCTCCTCATCAACCTCGTGGCGGCATATTTGTTCGCCGTCGGTTATTTTC
>JBOGJW010000127.1:0-4479 GCA_050745245.1 Terriglobia bacterium
CCTCCGGATCGCTCACCGCAATATCCCCCGGCATCACGGTGGCCTGGCCCATGCGAATCGGCACATTGATGCCCATGAGCATGACGTTGCGTAAAGCGGAGGGGTCGGTACCGCGGCAAAAAACCTCGAAGCCCTTGATGTCGTGGATTTCCGCCGTGTCGCGGATCGAGCCGTCGACGATGAGGCCGTCGATCGGCAGCGCGCTGCGTTCCTTGGTGGCCACCGAGGTGCCGAGATTCGAGCCGATGATGGTGCCGTCCTGAATCTTGCCGAAGAGATTCACCACCATCACGTCACCCGGCTGAAGCGTGTTGATGATCCAGGAATTTTCCCCCCGAGTGGTATTTCCTTCCTTCGTGCCGTTGGCCCGGATCACGGAGTCCACGTCAGGACGGTACGGCATGAAGACGGCCGTCACTACCCGCCCGATCAACCTCTGCCCGGAAGGGTTGACGACGTGCCAGCCGGCCTCAAATTGATTGCGATAGCCCGCCCGCAGCAACACTTCCCAGGCTTCCTCAGCGGTGGCGTTTTTTAGGCGCTGCAGCACCGAGTCGGGAACTTTGGGCCGGCCGTCGGGAAAGCGCTCGCCGTGCCATGCGGGCGTGAAGTCGATGATCTGCTGCTTCGAGAACATGCCGAGCTGCCCCCACCCGCAGGCGCTGAGGCCCAGCAGAAGGATCGCGGAAAGCAGAAGCGGGAAAGTTGTTTTCATGGAGTCTTCTCCTCGCGACAAACGTGGAATGCCTGTACAGGTAGCGCAGCGCGGCAGGGCCGCAACTGGATGAACGTGTCATTCTGAGCGAGGTTGCCGTGGCGACCGAGAGAAGAATCCCCGTATTTTGAGGCCCAGCGAAATACCGGGATTCTTCGCTGCGCTCAGAATGACAGGTTCCAAAACGTTTGCTAAAAACAAGAAATTACGGTATTGCAATGCTGAGTTTCCCGCTTCTGGAAACTCTCCGGCTTGTTTGTCCGGCCCGGCGAAAAGCCGCGAAGTTACAAAGCAGCTCCGCGCCACCTCTTATTCCGCTTTTACACATACGGAATATGCCGGCTGGCCATGATTCCCTTGATGTAACCCACCGCAAAAATCTTGCCGGTAACCCCGTATCCCGGGTGTACGGGGTAATGGAAGAGCTTAGCTTCCTCGGCCTCGCCGTCGAGGATCGGGTCATGATCGGGGCGCAGCGGGCCGCGAAAGCCGTTGTCGTAAAACGTCTGGAACATCTCGCCGAAATCAGTCTTGCCGTTGTCCTGAAACGTCTCGGTGAAGTTGTCGCGCGTGCCTCGCAGGTTGCGCGCGTTGATGTAGAACACCTTTTTATCGCGGCAGAACTCCCGCGCCAGCGCTTTCAAATCGACTCCCGGGAACAGCGAGAAGACGCCCATCTCAAACGTGGCGCCGTTCACCGGGCTGGGCACAATCGACATCACGCGCCGGTACGCCGCTGGACTGACAATAATACGCGAAATTCCTCGGAGCACCGGCACGGGAGGGTCATCCGGGTGGAGCGCCATCTGCACGTTTGCTTTCTGAGCCACGGGGATTACCGCTTTCAGAAAATACTCGATGTTGCTCCACATCTTCTCTTTACTAATCCGGCCCCAGTGCGTGGGTCCCAGTTTTTCTGCATCTTGAATGTTGAAGGACATGGTGGAAGCCCCGCCGCGTCCCGGATCGTGCATGTTTGAGCGGTACCAGTCGATTCCCGCCATGAAGTCGTAGCAAACCATAGGGATGCCGGCCTTGCCGAGCGCCTCAATGGCGGCGATGTAGTTTTCGATCTCCTCGTCGCGCCCCGGCAGGCCCAGCTTGATCTTGTTGGCGGGTACCGGATGGCTCTCGATCCCGGCAATCGTCAGCCCCGCGGCCTCGTAATCGGACTTAATCTTCGCCACCGTGTCCACGTACTGGCTGCGCGGAACGCGGCTGAGCTGATACGCTGTGCCTGCAATCGCGTGCGTCACGCCGATCTGTTCGGAGAGCTTCACCAAGTGCGGGTTTCGGTCGCCCCAGACCAGGCAGATTTTGATCTTCTCTTCGCCCGGATCACCCCCGCCGGCGGCATGTGGTGCGGGCCGCGCCGGGGAGATCGAGGGCATCGCGGCCGCCGATGCGGCCGCCAAGATTCCCTGAAGACACTCACGACGATTGGGCTTAAACACGTTTTGTCCTCCTGAAAAGACTGCCGATCTATTTCCCATTTACCGAGAATGCCAGCAGCAGATTGCCGGGCATCCCGGTGAAGTTGCCGCTTTCGACATAGAGCATTCCGCCGGCCGCCACCGGGCCGTTCTTGTTCAGCGATCCGCCGTGCGCCCGGATGCCGTCGGTGGTCTTGAAATCGCGCGCCGTATCGAAGTCCCAGATCACACGCCCGTCGCGGACGTCGTATCCCCGCAGGTGACCGTCCATGGAACCGGAAAGCACCACCCCCGGAATCAGCGTGGCGGGCGCAAGCTGGGCGACGCTGCACCCTCGGACCTTTACACACCCGGGAGCCGGTGGTTTCGCGTGCCAGATTACGGCGCCCGTCGTCACGCGCAGGGCGAAAAGGCCGCCCCCGGCCAAAGGCCTATCCTGCCTCCAGTCGGAGATGGGGAAGAACGCCTCGCCCGCGTCCGCGGCCCCGCCCCATTCGATGCCGCCCTCGTTGCCTCCCTTCGCAAGCCGGTCCTTCCAGATGATCGCTCCCCGGCGGTCAGGATCGAGCGCGTACGCGTCGCCGGATTTTTGACCCACAAGAATAACGCTGCGCCCGCCCGGAAGCGAGATCAGAATTGGGGAGGTGCCTACGTCGTAATCGCCTCCGGGATCGGGCGGGCAGTTCTGCCGGAAGGATGAGCCCAGGCAGGCTTGTGTCCATCGGTCGCCGCTGGTCAATTGACGCGACCACAGAAGGCGGCCCGTGCTCATATCCAGCGCCAGAACCGCGTCCGAATGCGCGCCGCCCGGATCCGAATAATTGTTGCCCGTCCCTACATAAATCGCGTGGCGGCGAAGGTCCGCCGTTGGCGCGGACCACACCGGCACTCCCGATGGCCCCCACGTTGTCGTGCCCGCCGCGTTCTTTCCCACCGGCTTGGGTGGAGTAGAGATCGTGTACGTTTTCCAGATGGTTTTTCCGCTCGAGGCGTCGAGCGCGAGAACGCTGCCGCGGAAGGTACAGCAGGGGTAATAGGGATTAATCGCCGAGCCCTCCTCGCCCGAGGAAACCGGTATGTAGAGGCGGCCGCCCAGAAGCAGCGGGGCGCCGGTAACGACGGCGAATGGGTGCGGATCAACGTGGACCTTCCAAAGCAGCTTCCCGGAGATCATGGAGACGGCGTAGACGTTCGCGCCACTGTCGCCGAAATAGGCGTGGCGCCCGTCGTGCGAGACGGAAATCGCATCGCGAACCGACGAGGCAGCTTTGAAAATCCAGTAAACGCAACCCGTCGCCGCGTCGAGGGAATAAACATGGCCCGTCTCGCTGCCTACCAACAGGCGGCCGCCGAAGAGCGTGGGTTGCGCATCCGAAAAACCCGGAAAACCAAACGCCCACTTTACCTTGAGTTGGGCGAGTTGATCGCGGCTCAGCCCCGCCTGGCTTGCCGGCTGAAATCGCGTATTCGTCGGGCCGGGGCTCCAGCCGTTCCAGGCGGGGTCGCCGGGAAGCAGCGGGGCCGAGCGCGATGCGCAGAAGCCGGTGGTGATGCGCTGGAGCGATCTCTGGCGCCGCCCCAGGAAGAACGCAACCGATTGGCGCTCCTCGGGAGTAAGGCTAGCGCCTTGCGCCTTCATCACCCCGGTTTCAAGCGCTGCGAGAATCTCCTGGCTCGACATCTGGCGCAAAGCGCTCGGCAGCGGCGCACGCGTCCCGCTGTTTTCGTGGTGGCATACAGCGCATTGCTTCAGGAATGTGTCCCGGCCCGTCTCCCGGCTTGACCGCTTCGCCGGGTGCTGGGCGGCGACGGCCGCAGCGCAGCAAAGCAGCAGGATGAGCGCGGCGCGAGACGGCGATATACCGCCCAGACTGGGGGCAAATCGGGGATCGTAGCGTAATTCTGGAAACCTTTGATCCTCCAGCGCTTCCTGGCTCTGTATCGCCGGCATCAGCGGGTTCTCCATAGGCGCTCAGCATAGTAGCCGCGAACTGCGCCGAGGAGACAAGCGAGACAAATAAGACAGTCTTTGTTCCTGTCCTCCGCCATATCCTGCGATGCGGCAGTTCAGGCGCCGCCTCGAAAACACGACGTGGGGCCGTACCGCGATACTTCGCGCAAGGGCGCGGAGGATCGTTCGGCGCGGCGCCAGGCTGCTGTTTGCCTCCTCCCCAACGGGCGCGACCGCCCTCAGGAAGTAGGTAATATTACTCCAGATTCGGGCGCCGGTGTAGATGCGTCAACGGCAAAGTGGCAAGCGGTGAGCAAATTGGCGCTAGATACTGAATTGTGAATGTCAGTTCTCTCCTCACCCCCCCCAATTCATAATTG
>JBOGJW010000128.1:0-4018 GCA_050745245.1 Terriglobia bacterium
CGCCAGGACAGAGTGTCCGTCCCCGCGGCTTCGATTACGTAAGGGATGAGCAGAACCAGAGGCAAGGCCGCCGCGCGAACGGCCGAATGGACAGCCTGCCGGCGAAGCCACTTAACCGTCCGCGAATCGGTGAGCGCGACGAAGGCTCCCAGCGTGAGCGCGAGCGCGAAGAGAACGGCGAACAATTGGTCCGGCTCCCGGACACGAAAAGAGGCGGCGATGATGAACTCGGCAAGCGCGGCGAGCGCCGCCAGGATCACAATCGCGATGACGAGCTTTTTCATGTGGAGTCCACCCGCCGGCCAGGAGCGCAGCACGATGTCATTGCACCCGCTCGTGTCGCGGCGGAGCGTGCCTGCTGGCGAGTTCCGCGCTGTTGCGTTCGAGGGTCGGAGAGGCAAAATCGGTCTCGGCCAGCGGAATGACGCGCGTTTCGCCCAATTTCTTCAAGTTTTGCTTGAACTTTGAAGCATCGCCCACCAGCACAATTACAGCTCTGTCCGGCTCCAAGTAGCGCCGCGCGGCGGCGCTTACCTCGGAAATTGTCAGCGTCCGGATTCTTTGCGGAAACGTGTTCCAGTAGTCAAGCGGCAGGCCGTACATCAGCAGGCTGAGGAGCTGGTCGGTGATCTGCTGCTGGGTCTCGAATTGCAGGGCCATGTGTCCGACCAGGTATTCCTGCGCCATGCGGACACCTTCGTCCTGAATGGCGCGGCCGTCCAATCGCTTCATCTGGCTGAGCACGAGATCGACGGCTTTCAGCGTCTCGGCGGTGCGAGTGGAGGTCTTGATTTCCCAGGCGCCCGCTCCGCGGTAAGCCACCAAGTCGCTCGATGCGCCGTAGACCAGCCCGCGGCGGCTGCGCAGCGCGCTGAAGAGCAGGTTCTCGGCCGGGCCGCCCAGAATCTGATTGGCAACGGTCAAGGCGTCGTAGTCGGGGCTGGCGCGGCCCACGGCGGGATTGCCGATTCGGATCTCCGTCTGAACTGCGCCGGGGTCGTCGATTACAATGATGCGCCGCCCCTTGCCGCCGAGTGGCGCGCGACGCGCAGATGGAGTGGACGGAACCTTGCCGCGCCACTCTCCGAAGAAATCCCGGGCCAGCGCGAACGCCTCCGATGCGTCCACGTCGCCCACCACGAGCAGGACCGCTCCATTTGGCCGGTAATAGCGGGCGTGGAATTTCTTCAGATCGCGGGGTGTGATGCGGCGGACCGATGCGGCAACGCCTTCGGCCGGGTGACTGTAGCGCGTGCCGGCGAACACCACGCGCTCGAACGCGGTGTCTGCGAGGTATCCGGGGTCATCGCGCAGGACTTCCAGGGCGGAGAGAATCTGCTTGCGCGCCCGCTCCACCTCCGAGGGCTCGAAGGCCGGCCGAATCGCCATGCCGGAGAGAAGGTCGAACGCCAGGCGCGTGTGGTCGCTCAGCATCGTGAGCGTGGCGTAAGAATCGTTCCAATCCGCGCCGGTGTCGATTTCCCCGCCCGCATCGTCAATCGCGCTGGAGATCTCGAGCGCGCTGCGACGGGACGTGCCCTCGTTGAGCAGCGAGGCGACGAACTGCGCCATTCCCGGCAGCCCGCGAGGGTCCGCCGCTGAGCCGGCCCTTACCGCGAACGTCAGCGTGACCATGGGCAGCCGGTGGCGCTCCAGCACCAGCACCTGGAGTCCGTTCGCCAGCGCCTTCACGGTTGGCGCCGGCATCGTCGCGGGCTGGGGCGATGGAACCAGCGGCGGCAAATCTCGGGCCGCAAGCGGCACAGCCAACATCAAGCCGAAGGCCGCGAAAAGAAGCGACGAGCGGATCTTGCAGTGCAGCACCATAAATTTTCTGGCAATCATTTTGAAGCCTGTCATTCCGAGCGCAGCGAAGAACCTGCTTTTTCTGGGGGGACCATCAACACAAGCAGGTCCTTCGCTGCGCTCAGGATGACACGATCTTTGGTTGCGGCCTTGCCGCGCCGGGCTAGAAAGCCCGGCACAAGCCGGCGGGACGCCGGCGCTGCGCGCCAGGCTGCGGGCCCTATTGCGAGCGCGGATAAACCTCCACCAGCGTCAGGTTACGGCGCGTGAAATATTTTTGGGCGGCGCGCTGAATATCCGCCGCGGTCACTCGCATAACGCGCGCCATCTCGGTGTTATAAAGATCCGGGTCTTTCAAAATAACGGCGTCGTAGCCCAGCGCATCGGCGCGGCCCTGCGCGCTCTGGCGGGTGAGCGCGGCATCGCGCAGGACTTCATTTTTGGCGCGGTCGAGATCCTCCGCGGTGGTCTCGCCGGATTTCAACTTGCTCAGCACCTGCGTAACCTGCGCCTCGCCCTCGGGCGACGTGCGGCCGGGGTTCATCACGGCAAAGACAAAGAAGAGGTTCGGCAGCTCGCTGAAATCCCCCTCGCTATCCACCTGCATCGCCATCTGATCCCGATAGACGAGCCGCTGGTAAATCCACGAGCTTTCGCCGTCCGCCAGGATTTTCGCCGCCAGGCGCAGCGGATAAGAATCCGGCGTGCCGTCGGCGGGCATGTGAAAGCCTTCGACAAAGGCCGGCAGCGCGGCGTCCGTCGCGAGCTTCGCCACCCGCTCCGCGCCTTGGACCGGCTCCTGCGCGTAGTCGCGTGCAATCGCGTCTGTGCCCGCCGGAAGCGCGCCGAAATACTCTTCGATATCCTTCCGCGCTTCGCCCTCGTCGAATTGGCCGGTAATCACAAGCGTCGCATTCCCGGGCACGTAGTAGGCGTCGTAGAAAGATTTCACCCGGTCTAAGCTCGCGCGATCGAGGTCCTGCATACTGCCGATGGGCATATGGTGATATGGCGAGCGAGTGAACGCATGGGCGTAGAGCGCCTCCACCACGCCGCCGTAGGGCTGGTTGTCGAAGCGCTGCCGCCGCTCCTCCTCCACCACGTCCCTCTCTTTTCTGAACGTGGACTGCGTAATCTGAAGGTTGCGCATGCGGTCGGCTTCCAGCCACAAGGCGACGGGCAGCTCCGCGCTGGGCATCGTCTCCCAAAAGACGGTGGCATCCTCGGTGGTGTAGGCGTTGTCGATTCCCCCGGAGCGCACAATGTAGTTAGAGAATTCACCCGCAGGGATGTTCCGCGTGCCATCGAACATGAGGTGCTCGAAAAGATGCGCGAAGCCCGTCATCCCGGAGCGCTCGTCTTTGGATCCCACGTGATACCACACCTCGAGGTTCGCCACCGGCGAGGCGCCGCCCGGCGCCATCAGGACTTTCAGGCCGTTCTCGAGTTTGAACGCATCGATGCGCGTGTAAGGCAAGCGCGGGCCCGCCCAGGCCGCCGGGGCACATGCGAGAAGGCAAAGGACAACCGTTGAAGGTGCGAAGAAATAAACAGCTCCTCGCAAAGACGCAAAGGCGCTCAGAAGCGCAAACAGGAATCCTTTTGCTTTCTTTGCGTACCTTTGCGTCTTTGCGCCTTTGCGCGAGGATTTTTGCTCGCCCATGAATTTGTTCACGGTTTCGCAGTCATCCCGAATTGTTTTTTCTCCTTAGCCACTTCTACTCCGCAAACCGGTTCGCAATTGGATAGCGCCGCCCGCTGCCGAACGCCTTCTCGGTGACTTTAAGAACCGGGGCGGCCTGCTGGCGCTTGTACTCCGCGCAGCGCACGCGCTGAACGATCTGCTGGACGAGGCCCTCGTCACATCCCATCCTTGCCGCGATCTCCTGCGGGCAGAGGTTCTCCTCGATATACGCGCCGAGGATCGGGTCAAGCACCGCGTAGGGAGGCAGCGTGTCCTGGTCAGTCTGGCAGGGGCGCAGCTCCGCGGAAGGCGGCTTAGTGAGGCATGCTTCTGGAATGGGCCCTCTTCCCTGCCCCTCGCTGTTAATGTAATTCGCCAGCTCATAGACCATTGTCTTCGGAACGTCGGCGATCACCGCCAGGCCGCCCGCCATATCGCCATAGAGCGTGCAATAGCCCACTGCCAGCTCGGATTTGTTTCCCGTGCTCAGGACCAGCGCGCCAAACTTGTTCGAAAGCGCCATCACAA
>JBOGJW010000129.1:0-5047 GCA_050745245.1 Terriglobia bacterium
GCTTCGATCGGGCCTTGTGCCGCCGCGCCGGGCGGCGCCGCGGGTTCGGCGGCCTCGCCAGACACGCCGTCGATTTCCGCAACCACAGTGTTGACTTCCACCGTTTCGCTTTCCTTCACCAGGATGCGAACGAGCGTGCCGGCGGCCGGCGAGGGGATCTCGGCGTCGACCTTGTCGGTCGAAATTTCGAAGAGCGGCTCATCCCGCTCAACGCGCTCGCCCACCTTCTTCATCCACCGCGTGATGGTGCCTTCGGCGACGCTCTCTCCCATCTGCGGCATGATGACGTTAACCGGCATGGTATAGCCCCGGTGACGAGTGTTGCTCAGATTGATTCATTGAATTCATTGGTCCATTGAATCATTGATTGCTCCCCACGCGGTCCGTTTGAAAAAGCAACTCGTCGAAATAATGGATCAATGAACAAATGAATCAATGGATCAATATTCCGCCAGCTTCCGGGCGGCGCTGATCACCTTTTGCGCGGTGGGCCAAAAGAAATCTTCGAGCGGCGGCGAAAACGGCACGGGTATATCGGGCGCGGTGACGCGCACGACAGGCCCGTCGAGATCCTCGAAGGCCCGCTCCGCAATCACACCCGCAAGCTCACCCGCCATTCCACCGATCCGCGTGTCCTCGTGCAGCAGGATCACCTTGCCGCATTTTCGGACGCTCCCGAGCACCGCTGCCTCATCGTAGGGCAACAGGGACCGCAGGTCAACGACTTCGAGCGAAATGCCCTCCTTCTCCAGCGCCGCCGCAGCTTCAAGCGCCGTCCAGACCATCGCGCCGTAGGTGATCACGGCAATATCGCTCCCCTCGCGCCGCACCGCGCCTTGGCCTAGCGGGATCACGTAATCTTCCTCCGGCACATCATCCTTGATCCGGCGATAGAGGAACTTGTGCTCGTAAAAGATCACCGGGTTGTCGTCGCGGATGGCGGCCTTGATAAGCCCCTTGGCGTCGTAGGCCGTGGAGGGGATCGCCACTTTCAGCCCTGGCGTGTGCACAAACCACATTTCGTTCGACTGTGAATGATAGGGCCCTCCGTGCACGCCCGCGCCGGATGGCCCGCGAATCACCATGGGAACCCGGGCGCCCCAGCGGTAATGTATCTTGGCGGCCATATTTACAATCTGATCGAATCCGCAGGCGATGAAGTCCATGAACTGCATCTCGAGCACCGGGCGCATTCCCATCAGCGCTGCCCCGGTCGCCGCGCCCACGATGCCTGCCTCCGAAATCGGCGTGTCCACCACCCGCAGCGGGCCGAATTTCTCGAGCATCCCTTCGGTGATTTTGAACGCGCCGCCATAGCCGGCAATATCTTCGCCCATGACGAAGACGGATGGGTCGCGCTCCATCTCCTCCCAGATTCCCTGGCGGATGGCCTCGAGATAGGTCAGAACGGGCATGATTGACTCATTGCGTCATTGTCTCATTGCCTCATTGGCCTGGACACTGCAATGGGTCAATGATTCAATGATTCACTTGCTCTCTTTCCACCAACAGTTCTCATCGCAATACACGCCCTCGGCTGCGGTCGATGCGTCGGGGAACGGCGAGGCCTCGGCGAACGCTACTGCGTCATCCACTTCTTTGCGCACCTTTTCGTCCAACTTGGCAACGTCTTCGGGGGTGAGTAGCTTGCGTCCGCGCAGGAGCGTTTCGAGGCGCGCAATGGGGTCTTTGGCTTTCCACTGCTCGAAAAGCTCACCGGGAACGTATTCAGCGGCGTCGTGGGCGGAGTGGCCGGTCATGCGGAACGTCTTACACTCGATGAACGAAGGCCCGCCGCCCTTCCGCGCCCGCGCGATCGCGCCCCCTGTCGCCGCATACACCGCCAGCACGTCATTGCCGTCCACTTTGATCCCGGGCATCCCGTAGGCGGCGCCGCGCACGGCCAGGTCCGTCACAGCGAACTGCTTTTCGACGCCCGTAGAATACGCATAAGCGTTGTTATTGCAGATGAAGATCACCGCGAGTTTCATAACCGCGGCCATGTTCATCGCCTCGTGAACGTCGCCGCGGCTCGAAGTGCCTTCTCCGAAGTGGACCAGCGCCACGTTCGGGAGCTTACGCTGCTTGAATGCGAGCGCCACTCCGCACGCCACCGGACAGGTATCGCCGAGCGGCGAAATTATGGGGATTATTCCGCGGTTCAAATCGCCGATATGCAGCGTGTTTTCGCGGCCGCGCGTCGGGCCGTTAGCCCGGCCCATCCAGTTGCAGAAAATCTCCCGCAACGTGATGCCGCGGATCAGGAACGAGGAAAAATCGCGATGGCTCGGGATCGCAACGTCGCCCTCGCCGAGCTGGCTGGCCGAGCCTACCCCGATGGCCTCCTGGCCGCGCCCGACGTAGACGCCGCCCACGATCTTTCCCTGGCGATATAGCACCCGCTCAATTCGGACCTCCGCTTCGCGAGTAAGCTTCAGGTAGTAGAGCATTCGCCGAAGCGTCTCGGCGTCGGGCGAAGGCGAGACGGCCCGGGTTATGGGCGAACGCCTTGGGTGTTGCGATCGCTTGCGGCCCGTCGCGGTCATCGAAGGCTGGCGTTCAGCTTCCATTTCGCTACGGAGCCGCGCTGTACTGCTTCGTCAGGGCGGCCGGGCTGGGCGCGACGGGGAGCTGCTCCTCAGCGCGCATGTCCATCCCAAACACATCACCGAAACGGCAAATCACGCGCTGCTTCGCGTGCTCCATATCGACGCGCGTCCCCAGGAGCTTTTCGAGCGAGGTGACGCCCCGGTCCGGAATGCCGCAGGGAATAATGTGCGTGAAGTAATGAAGATCGGTGTTGACATTGAGCGCGAAGCCGTTCGAGGTGACCCAGCGCGAAATGTGCACGCCCAGGGCGACGAGCTTTTCGCCGCCTACCCAGACGCCGGTGCATCCCGGCACGCGTCCGGCGGAAATGCCGAAGTCTGCCGCAACCCGGATAAACACCTCTTCGAGCGACCGCATGTACCAGGCGATATCCCTGCGATGCCGTGCGAGGTCGAAGATGGGATAGCCCACGAGCTGGCCGGGGCCGTGATAAGTGACGTCCCCGCCGCGATTGGTTTCATAGACGGCGGCGCCGAGCCGCGCGAGAGCCTCCGGCGCGGCCAGCAGGTGCTCCCGGCGAGCGTTGCGCCCCAATGTATAAACGTGAGGGTGCTCGAGCAGGATCAGCGTGTCGCCGATTTCGCCAGCTTTCCGCTGCCTGACCCGCGTATCCTGCAGTTCCAGGCCTTCGGCGTACTCCAAGCGGCCGTGCTGTTCAATGTGGCAGATCATCGCGCTTCACGCGGAATCGGCTGGCGGGCAGAATCGCTCAGCGGTGTATCCCGCTCATTTTTTTACGCTCGGAGTTTCCGCGGGCTTGGGCTTCGCGCTGTCTTTCCCGTCGCCGGAGGTTTTGGATTCGGTGGGCTTGGCGGGAGCAGCCTCCGTGGCAGACTTGTCGCCCTCGGACGCCGGCTTGCGCGCATAATCGGTGACGTACCACCCCCCGCCCTTGAACTGAATAGCCGGTGACGAGAGCAGGCGCTCGAGCTTCCCACCGCATTTCTCACAGCGGGTCAGCGGCGGATCAGAGAACTTCCGAATCTTCTCGAAATGAGCCTTGCATTGCTCGCATTGGTACTCGTAGAGAGGCAACGTAACCTCCTTTATGCGCGTCCCGGCTTCAGTATATCACGCTGGGTACCGCATGCCGCGCCGGCGCCTCGCAGCCGGCGCGCCCTCGCGCGAGACCTGCGCCGGTCCTTCTGTCTTCTCTCAAATTCCGCCGGATCGGCAGCCGGGCGGCCATTGTGGAAATGGTGGTTGATTTTTCCCATGTCTGAGCGACAATGCAAGGGCGGCAATTTGGGACAATTCAAAACGGCGGGCGGGGTAGAGCGCTGCGCCGAATCGGGACCATTATGGCTGGCATCTAACACAAAGAGGGCGGGCATGGCCGCTTCCCTCGGGCCCGGCGGCACGGCATAAGTGAAGGCCCAGCCCGACAGCCGTATCACCAAAACATTTCGTGAGGCTTGACCTTCGAGGTCAGCGATTATGGCGACAATCAGCAAAAAACCAAGCGACTTCACGGAGCTTCCGATTCTTCCTGTCCGGGAGACGGTGCTCTTTCCGAACGCGATTCTCCCGCTGACGGTGGGCCGTGAGAGCTCGCTGAAGCTCGTCAGCGACCTGAAAGACGACGAGAAATTCATCGCCGTGGTCGCGCAGCGCGACCCGCGCGTCGACAACCCGCAGCCGGTCGATCTTTACCAGATCGGGACGGCGGCCTACATCCACAAGATCATCAAGCTGCCGAGCCAGAACCTGTTTATTTTCGTCGAGGGCCTGCAGCGCATTGCGGTGGAAGAGATCATCGGCATGGAGCCGTACCTCCGTGCGCGCGTCAAGTCCCTCGAGGACGCTGTTCCGGCCCAGAACACGCCGGGCTTCGACGCGCTCGTGCGCAGCATCACGTCCCTTTTCCAGCAGGTGGTGCAGCTTTCGCCCGGGCTTTCCGACGACCTCCAGACCGTGGTAATGAACATTGAGGACCCATCGCGCCTCGCGGATTTTATCGCCGCTAACCTGCCGTCGATCTCGAACACCGAGAAGCAGGAGCTGCTGGAGAGCCTCGATCTCACTTCTCGCCTCGAGCGGCTGAATCGCCATCTCGCGCGCGAGATGGAAGTGCAGCAGATTCGTTCCAAGATTCAGTCCGACGTCCAGGACCAGGTCACCGCCAGCCAGCGCGAATACTACCTCCGTGAGCAGATGAAGGCGATCCAGAAAGAACTGGGCGAGGCGGACGAGCAGCACGAAATCGAAGAGCTGCGCCAGAAGATCGAGGGCGCGGGAATGACCGAGGAGGCCAAAAAGGAAGCGCTGCGCGAGCTTGGGCGCCTGGCCAAGATGTCGCCTGCCGCGGCCGACTACCACGTCACACGCACTTACCTCGACTGGCTGGTGGTGCTTCCGTGGAACAAGCTGAGCGGGGAGAAGGTTGACCTTCCCAAGGCCAAAGGCATCCTCGATGCGGACCACTACGATCTTGAGA
>JBOGJW010000130.1:0-4430 GCA_050745245.1 Terriglobia bacterium
CTCCAACTGCATTTCGAATCCGCGAGCCTCGAAATCCACCCTCGTCAGCTTGCATCCCGGCGCTGGGGCGTCATCGAGCAGTTGCGTGAGGAACTCGCGCAGTGGCCCGTTGCGCTCTGTGGATTGGAAATCGAAGGTGATCTTGCAAGTCTCGAACCTTCTGAAGAGCTCCTGCAGGCACCAGTATTCGATCCGGCGCGAGAACGCGCGGCAGCTCATTACCCAGACGCCGACGTCAAGTGCGGCCCCGCGCTCGCATCCGCAGAGGACGGCGATTTTGCCAAGCGGGCCGTATTTGTCCCTGTAAGATACCGTCAGCATGAAGCTGCCCGGCTGCTGCAGATAACGCCCGAGAGCTGCATGGGTGTAGCGCCTGCCGTTCAAGTTGAACTGGTTCGTCTTGTTGATGAGCTCGAGCGAGCGTGGATCAATGGTCGAATCGAAGTACTCGGCGGAGAACCGGGCCTCGGCCTGCGCGAGGAAGTCCTCGGCGCTGGCCGGCAAGGCCGGGGCAGGCTCGCCGGCATTGCGGCGAATGCTGGCCGCGCGCAGCGAATCCTCTTCGCGCAGCGCCGATTTGCCGAAGTAATCTCGAAGGTCTTCGAGCATTTGGCAGGCCGCCTGCTCTTCGCGAGGAAAAAGAACGCACTGAATGCCGGGATGCGACGCTGCCACTTCGGCCAGTTCCATGGCGCTGTCATCCACGAATACGACTGAGTCTGCGCTGATATTCCACGAGCGCAGGATGTGAGTGACGGCTTGGGATTTCGGCCCCCACCCGGCTTCGACCGGAAAAAGCTTCTCTGGCGGCAGCGCCAGGTCTTCACGCGCCAGGGCCGATCTCACCACCTCAGGATCATTTTTGCTGGCGCAGGCGAGGAGAACACCCGCGTCTGAAAGCGCCGCGAGAAGTTGCTGATAGAGCCCGTGGATCTGCGCGCGGCCATCAAGCGTCCAGCTAATTTCGCCCGGCCCGATTTCTCCGACGAGTCCCTTCCACATCGCGCCGTCGAGGTCGGTGATGAGTCCCTTCTTCGGCGCGACATCGGAAATGAGCCGTCCTAACATTTCAGCCATCCGCCCGGCATGCGGAAGGCTGTATGGGAATCCGGTGAGCAGCGCCGATTTTACGTCCAGGCGCTCGCCGGCGGGTGAAAGTCGGTTAAGCCGGCTTTCGCTGAGAACCTTGAGCCCGGCAAGCCGCGACAGGCGCTCGCCCGATGCCGCGACGATCAGGCGCAGGCCCTGCTCGAACGTGCTTGCCTGGTCGCCGGAAGTGAACGAGATGGGCGGGAGCGGCAATGTGGGAAGCGAGAGGGCTACCGGAACGGCGGCCGAGAGCGCCTGAACAGCGCGCTCGAAATTGAGCATCCGCTGCCGCGCGGTTTGCAGAATGTCCGGGAACAGCGCGGGTGACCAGCCACCTAAGCTGCGCAGGCCGAGCCGCGGGTCGAGGTCAGGCCATTCCAGCGCGCAGATCACTGCATCGGCGCCAGCGCGGGCCGCCTTTTCCAGCGAGCCTTGCAAATCGCCGTAAAGGCCGGTATCGATCTCCGCTTTCTTGCTTGTCGCGCCCCAGATCTCGGCGGCAAGCAGCGTTTTGAAATGCAGTGGAGTGAACCCGCACGCCAAATACACTTCGATGCGGGCGGCATCCGCCGGTATTTCGCGCAGCATACTGAGCGCGTCGTACAGCTTCATATTGAGTAGCGCCGCCTCGTTTCGGCTCGCAATAGCGGCCGGGCTGCCCGCCTAGGCGCCAGCGCCGCGAACAATCGGCAGCAGGCGATCGCGTCCTATGGCGAGCGAGCGGCGAAGCGGAGGCCACAGGCGAAATCCACGGCGTCCGACGATAGCCAGATCCACGGGATCAACTGAATGTATGCGAAGACGAACCGAGCTGGCTGGCGCGACCGCAACAGGCGCGCCCACCGGGCACGCTTGCGGTGCAGCGCCGTTCCTGCTGGCAACCAACTCGCATTCCCGCTCTCCGCCCTCGGGGGAGTGCAATACTACCTGAGATACGCCCGTGGGAATCTCAACCTCAGCGTGACGCCCCCAAACCTCCACGTGCAGCAGCTCGCCTTCTCTTCTGGTCCGGCACAGGCCGCCAAATAGCGCATCGAAACCGCACCATTCCGTCGGGCCCCAGCTATTTACAGCATCGGCAATTTCGGCCAAGCGCCCGAGCCCCGCGGCGCAGTCCTGATGATGGCCGTAAGGAACGATGGGCTGGCCAAGAAAGGCTGCGAAGCGCGCGGGCAGAAGCCCATGGCGCAGATTGAAGCGATGGACGACGGGGAAGCCGCCGGCCATGATGGATGCGGGTTGTAAGCCAAAGCTCGCCGGCCAGCTTGTCCGCAGGTTCCAGCGCAGCACCGAGGGCACAGAGATGCAGGCGCCCTGGAGCGGGAATCGAAGCATCTGCGCCATCATGTACTCGGCGCACGCACCGTGCGGGGCGGCGACAACCCGCGCGACATTAAGGCCCGTGCGCCGCTCGAAGCGAGCTATGCGTGCCAGCGCCTGCGCGACGACGCGAAGCGCCTCCGTCTCGTCAAGATCGCGGGAAAGCTCGTTCCGCACGTGATCGTTCCCATGGATCAGCAGCGATAGCCAGCGGCTGTGCCTTTGAAAAAGCTCTACGGCTTTCGGCGCCGCGTAGCAAGCGTCAATCGGAATTGTAGCGAGCGCGACGTGGTAGTTGTGCTCGGAGGCCTGGCCAGCCAGCTTGGCGAAATCCATGTAGCCGTAGCGCCGCGAGTGCAGGTTGGGATCGTCAAAAATGAAGCACGCACGCTGCGCGGGCGCAGCCCAGTCAATCTCCGCCGTTACGCCGCGCAGAAAATGGAGCAGCGGGAGAATGCGCATCCAACTGCCGGGCTGGAGATGCGACCACAGCAACTCGCCGCTATTGAGGTGAGGCGGCGGCAATGCGGCCGAGTGCATTTCCACACCGCTGCTCGCCCGGAAGGCCCATAGTGCGGCCCCGTCGTGAGAAGCGAGCACTGTGTCGCCGGAGCCCGGCGCAAGCGGGCTGGCCGCAGTGTCTCCTCCCGGAGAAATCTGCGCGTTACGGAAGGCCGGATGAATGCGGGCGTCGCCAGAGAATGAGACCGCCGACGTGGAGGTGAGGGTCGCGCTGGGAGCTGGCGATGGTTGAAACGCGAAGGAGCTTACGCCCCGCTCGAACGCCTCCTTTGCCCGTTGGGCCTGTTCGGGGAAGAAGATCGCCGCGTCCGCGCTCTCGAAGCCGATCTCGTCTTCGCCGGTGAATTCGACCGGGAAGATCTCCGCCAGCGCGTCCAGCAGGCGCTGTTCGGCGCTGAGCCTTAAGGCGGGAAAGATGGCGATGCGCTTGCGCCCGGAGGTGCTCATTGCGCTTTTCCAAGGGGCCGGAGGGCGGAGGTGAACTGCTTTAGCGTGACGTTGGGCAGCAGCGCCAGGCCGTTTCGCGCCACAGCCTTCGCCGGGTTTCCTTGCACCACCGTCATCGGCGGCACCGAGCGCGTCACCACGCTCCCGGCCGTCACCACGGCGCCTTCACCGATGGTGACGCCGGGCATGATGATGGCGCCAGGACCGATGCTCGCGTGCGGCCCTATCGTGACGCCGCGCACCTCGCGGAAATGCGCGATAATCATTACGCGCATTTCGAGGACTGCGCCGTCTCCGATGCTCACAAGGTGCGGCCGCGAGGTCTCGATGATCGAGTCATAGCCAATCCACACGCCGTTGCCGATTTTCACTCCGCGCCAGCGATGCAGCGTGACGCGCAGTGTCGTGGCGCCCGGCGCAACCCGTGCCAGCATCTGCAGCAGCCGATTCTTTATTCCTCTGAGGGAACTTTCAGGCATCACAGTCTAAAATCTTACACCGATCCGGAACGTCAGGCCCATCCCTTACAGAAAACTGCTGTTGACCTGAACGCCAGTAACAGGCAATATGTCTTATTTCAACGCTGGAATCGACCAGGAGGATGCGAGCACTCGCGGCGCCCGGAGGGAGGAACAAAAGCGAGGAGATCATTGAGGATGAGACTCAAACCGGGCCTTATACTTTTCTTTATCCTGTTCGTTCCCGCATATTCTGCCGCTCAGGCGTGGTCGGGAATTCTCGGCCCCAGCCGGGCCACAGATTGGACGCAGGCGGGCATTCCGGGCGGCATCCCGAACCGGACGACGATCTGTCAGACGGTTGCGCCCTCTGGGCAGACTGACGCGACCGATTCCCGAAACATTCAAAGCGCCATCGCAGCCTGCACCGGCAGAAACGAGGTGGTGCAGCTTGAAGCGGGCACTTACACCATCTCGCAGGGTCTCTCGTTCGATTCCTACGACCAATACGGGAACCCCTCGCCGAACAATAACGTGACGCTGCGCGGGGCCGGGCCCGACAAAACCAGGCTCGTATTTACCGGAGTCGTAGGG
>JBOGJW010000131.1:0-7880 GCA_050745245.1 Terriglobia bacterium
TTCACCAGCTCTCCTCCGTGGGGTGCAATAAGGTGATCGGGCATTAGTTCAGGGTCTCCTAGTAATTGAGATTTTTGCTCAAAATCCTTTAATCTTCCTGAAATCGGGAATAGCGGCGTAATCGCTCAGGTCCCCCAGCTTTCCGAGGGTTACCGGGACTATTCGAGATTAGAATTTTTTAATGTCATTTGTTTTCAACGATCAATAGGCTTCGTTCCGAAGAAAATGACCATCAGTTGATCCGGCAGCCTTTCTCGTGTCCGTTCCGCATTCCCCATTCCTGTCACCCCCGCGAAAGCGGGGGTCCATTAATTCAGTGGATTCCCGCATTCGCGGGAATGACCACAAAATGGCGTTTGGTTGCGGCTCTCCCGCGCTACAATCCGCCAGCCGAGCGCTGGCGTAGCTCGGCGGGCGTGGGCGTCACCGGATGCGCGCCCGCTTCCTCCAAGCCTCGATAAACAGCCAGCCATTTTTCGCGCACGGCTTCCCACTGGTACTGGCGGGATTGCTTGTGCGCGTTTTCGGCCAGGCGCGAGGCGAGGCCCGGGTCGCGAAGCAGCCGCTGAGCATTTTCGGCCAGCGCCTGCCAGTCGCCCGGAGGGCACAACAGGCCCGTCCGCTCGTGCTCCACAATGTACTTGATTCCTTCGGGAGCGGTAGTTACGACCGGGGCGCCTGCGGCAAAGGCCTCGAGGATCGAGATCGGCATATTGTCGAGCCACGAAGCATTGATGAAGATATCCGCGCGGTCGTACCACGCCCCGATTTCGTCTCGCGGAACAGGGCCGGTGAACTCGACGCCGTCAAGCTTTAAGCTCCGCACCAGTTGCCGGACTTCCGATTCCTGCGGGCCGCTTCCCAGCAGCAACAAGCGCGCGTCCGAAAACTCGCGCTTTACGTGCGCGAAAGCGCGAACCACGTGATCCACGCTGTAGTAGGCGCCAAACCCGCGAGAACAGATGAACCAGGGCCGCAGCGGTAACCGCGGCCGATAGCTGAACTGCCCCAGGTCGATCGCATTCGGAACTATCTTGGCCCCGAGGCCGAACTCCCGGAATACATCGATGAGGTAGCCGGAAGGCACGACGCGAGAATCGGCGGCCCGCAAGACGGGCAAGGCCGTTTTCCAGTGCGACAGGTGGTCGCGAGCCTCGCCGCTGTGGTAGTTGATGAGCGCTTTTGCGCCGCGCGCTTTGGCGATCATCAGCGCAGGAAACGGCGCAAGAAGAAACGACCAGTAAGACGCCGAAAAAATGTGAGCCACGTCGGCGCCTTTGAGCCCGCGCCAAAGGCCGGCAAGATACAGCGGCGTCCTAACGGCCGTCCGGGCGACCGGAACGCGTGCGACGCCTCGAAGCCAGCGCGGGAAGGGCGGATCAACCGGCACAAACCACGCTTCAACCTCCGCGTCATTGCGCCAGTGGCGCAGCAAAAAGTCCGCCTGGACGGCTTGCCCGCCCAGATAGCGGAGCGAAGGCGCCACGATGGCCACGCTCAGCTTGGTGCGCGCGGCCGCCGCGCCGGGCGGGTCCGCGCCCCCCGCCGGCGATTGTTCTGGGATGACGGCTTCGGGCTGGCTACTGCGGCTGGCGTCTGATCCGCGACGGCCGCTCGATGCCGCGATGTTATGAGGCCGCGAGCCTGCCCAGCGCTTCCGGTCCAACAGGTCAGCGTAAAGCTGCTCGTACAGCTCGCGCACGCGCTCCAGCGAATAGTCAGCCCTCGCGATCTCACGCGCGCGGCGCCCAAACTGTGATCGAAGCATCGGATCGACCAACAATCGCTCCAGCGCGCTGGCCAGGCTTATCTCCTCGTTCGGCGGCACCAGGAGTCCCGTCTCTCCTTCGCGGACCAGGTCGCAATTGCCACCAACGCGCGTGGCCACCACGGGCAGGCCCGCAGCCATCGATTCCAAAATGGCGTTTGGCAGGCTCTCCGAAAAGGACGTCAGCACGGAAATATCCATCGATGCGAGGACGGCGGAGACGTCCGTCCGATCGCCCAGAAAGCGCACGTGCCGCTGCAATCGGAGAGTGGCTGCCAGCCTTTCCAGCTCCGGGCGAAGGGGGCCGTCACCAACAAGCAGAACCTCGATTTCCGGGAACTTCGGAACCAGGCGCGCCGCTGCATGGAGCAGACCCGGATAATTTTTCACCGGGCTGTTCATGCGCGCCACCATACCGATCCGCGCAATCCCCGGGCGCCGCGGCAGCGCGGGTTCCGCCGGACGAAAAGCTTCCTCCGGCAGGCCGTTCGGGATCAGCGCGATTTTGCGTTCCGGAAGGCCCTGATCTAGGAGCCGGGCCGCTGCGGCCCGGGAATTGCAAACCACCCTGTCGCAAAACCGGAAGGCCACGCCCTGTGCGGCAAAGCGCGAGGGCCCCAGCAGGTCGCCCAATTGACGGTGACTCCCAATCACTACCGGCACGCCCGCGAACCGCGCAGCCGGAATCAGCATGAGATTCGAATAGAAGTCGAATGCGTGAGCCACGGCGATGCTGCGGCCTTGCAAGTGACGCTTCAGCGCCATCCGCGAACGGAGAGAATGCAGCCCGTAGAGATTCCCTCCCGCCGGAAATTCCTTGACGCCGGCGAACCCGTCGCGAAACGGTCCGATCTGTTCGAGGCAGCCAATTTCCACCCGAAGCTGCGCGCTTTTGAGTGCGCCGGCCAATACCACGAACTGCCGCTCGCTCCCTCCCCGTTCAAACGAATTGGTCATGAGGAAGATCGGAGCCTCGCGCAATGTCGCAGACTGTTGCATTTGATAATACATTCCGAAATCTCGTTAACGGTCCAGTCGATGTAGCGGCGGTCTGTGACCGCCGATCTTTTTCAGAAAAATTCGGCGTTCATCGAGCGCCGCTACAGGGCAGCCCGAAACCTCCACGCCGAACGCCAATAAAACTGCGGCGTGACGCTAATCCCGCCTCCGGAAGAGAAACTCATTGGTCCCAAGCGTATTGGTCGCTCGCAGGTTCACCAGGTTCATGCCAAGATCGCGTGTCCCGTAGCGGAAAATCTCGTCCACGGATGCGAATTCGTAAGGGTAGCCTCCCAGCCAGTCGCGCACATCGGTCCAGTAGCTCATTCCCCGATCCTTCGAGTACTGCGTGAAGAGGGTCATCGGATTTTCGAAGGAGGCAAGCTTGCGCAGCAGACCGTTGCGAAAAAAATGGGCAGCCTCCAGTGCTCGCTTGCCCACCACTGACGACCGGTTGTAGATCTTCTTCACGCGAAGCCAGAACTCGGAGCCTTTCCGGCCCAGCACCTTGTTGTAAATCGCCATATAAAGGAGCCCGCGGCTATCAACCAGGCTTGCGGCGTTGCGAATCGCCCTCCACATTTCGCCCGTGTGATGGAGTGAGCCCCACGCATACACAACGCTGGCCTTCTCGACCTGAGCCAGAAAGGCCTCGTCGAGCACCGAGCCGTGGAGCACCTGCCAGTGCGCCGGATCGCCCGCCCGCCGCTTCAGCTCCTCACAGCAGCGGACGGAGAACGGGTCTACATCAAAGCTCGTGATCCTGCGGGCGCCCAGGCGCAGCGCGCCGAGGGAAAACAGCCCGCTTCCGCAGCCCACATCCAAAAATGACTGGCCTTCCAGGTCCGGCAGCTCCAGGAATTCCGTAATGGAGTTCATCGCGATCCGCTCGCGATTGGCGTCGAGCGACTGCTCGATGAAGCGCTGCCAGTTCCGGCCGAAAGAGAAGGTTACCTTCTCTGATGCTGTTTTAGCTGGTGTCATGCTATTGAACCAGGAGACTCGGCGCGAGCCCCGAGGCGCCGCCCTCCGCGAGCGCCGCCGGAGGCGCCGCCGCTTCCAGAAAATTACGGTGCCACAACTCGAGAATCAGCAGCCGCCAGATTCGGGCAGACTGGTCGCGCCGGCCCGAGAGGTGCTCGTCGAGGATTTCTCTAACCGCGCCGGGCTCGAAGTAGCCCCTCTCGAGCGTCCGCGGGTCGAGAAGCACGCGCGACAGTTCCGATCGGAACTCGCGCCGCATCCAGTGGACGAGCGGCAGGGAAAAACCCTGCTTGGGCCTGTAGATGACCTCGTGCGGCACGCCGAGGCGCTCCGCCAATTTTTTCAGAATGTATTTCTGCACGTTTCCGCGCATCTTCCATTCGGCGGGCAGCGAAGTGACGTACTCGACAAAAACGTGATCCAGAAGGGGAACGCGCGCCTCCAGCGAAACCGCCATGCTCATGCGATCGACCTTGGTCAGAATGTCGCCCGGCAGGTAAGTCTTCGTATCCAGGTATAGAAGCGGACTTATATGATCTGGCGCTGAGGTTTTCTTGAAGTAGGCGCGGTAGGCATCGAGGGGCCCGGCGTGATCTTCGGCGGATTCGAGGAAGCTATCCGTCAGCAACTTCCGCTGCCGCTCAAAAGCGGGCACGAACGCGATCAGATCTAGGTAGCGCTCGTCCCAGTCCAGCGAAAAGTTGTACGCGAGCTTAAGCCCGCGCGCGCTCCGGGGCAGCAGCGGAAGGACGCGCCGGCGAAACGCGCCGCGAGCTGCTTCCGGGAGCCACTCGAAGGCGCATCGCCGCACGCTGATGCCGTATCGCTCATAGCCAGCGAAGATCTCGTCGCCTCCGTCGCCGGAGAGCGCCACCGTCACGTGCTCGCGCGCCAGGCGGCAGACGTGGTAGGTGGGGATCATGGATGAATCGCCGAAGGGCTCCTCGAGCGAATGCGTCAGGGCGTCGAGGGTCTCCGCGATTCGAGGCTACACAACGAGCTCGTGGTGCTCCGTCCCGAAGCGCTGCGCCACCAGCCGGGCATGGTGCGTCTCGTTGAAATCCTGCTTCGCAAAGCCGATCGAGAAGGTCTTCACCGGGACGGAACTGGCCCGAGCCATCAATGCAACGACGATTGATGAATCCACACCTCCGCTCAGCAGCGCTCCGAGCGGAACGTCCGAGAGCAGCCGGATGCGGACCGCCTCTGCCAGCCGGCTCTCGAGCTCTTCCAGGCACTCTTCCTCCGAGCTCGGCCGGGCGCCGCCAAACGCCGGCAGGTCCCAGTATTCCGCAGCCTCTGTCCGGCCGCCTTCCCACTCGAGCAACCAGCCCGGCGGCAGCCTGAAGATGTTCTTAAAGGCGGTCTCCGGACCAGGAATGTAGCCGAAATAAAGGTATTTCAAAATGGCCGATGGGTTCACCTCCTTCAACTCCGGCGCCGCGGCCAGGATCGCCTTGATCTCGGAACCGAAGAGCAGCCGCTCCCCGCTGTGGGCGTAATAAAGGGGCTTGATGCCCAGACGGTCGCGCGCCAGCAGCAGCCGCCCCCGGCGCTCATCGTAAACCGCGAAGGCGAACATTCCGCGCAACTTTTTGACGCAATCCCGCCCGTAGTCCTCGTAGAGGTGCGCGATTACCTCGGTGTCGGTGCTGGTATAAAAACGGTGGCCGCGCTTCTCAAGCTGCGGGCGAAGCTCCGGGAAATTGTAGATTTCGCCGTTGAACACCACCCAGACGTTCTTATCCTCGTTGTGAATCGGCTGATGTCCGCCCGCCAGGTCGATAATGCTCAGCCTCCGCATCCCGAGCCCGGCAGCGCCTTTCGCGTAGATGCCCTCGTCGTCAGGCCCTCGGTACACGATGGTCT
This sequence comes from Terriglobia bacterium, assembly GCA_050745245.1. Lineage (GTDB taxonomy): Bacteria > Acidobacteriota > Terriglobia > UBA7540 > UBA7540 > RH2-MAG17b. The sequence continues at coordinate 5,621 of JBOGJW010000131.1, forward strand.
GGCACATGCGGTGGATCTCATCCGCATCGATTCTGACGCCGGGTTGTGAGCTCAGGATCCCTGCAATCCCGCACATTTCGTTGATTACCCTTACGAGGTCGAGACTTTTGCGAGCGCGCCAGGATGGAGGCTCGTTCGCGAGCGTGTACTCCCTGCGGCTGGTCCGGCGGCCTCGCGGCTCGAGACCCGCAGAATCAGCGTGGAATAGGCAAACATGAAGTAGACGAAGTACTGGTACGCGTCGGGGAAGAAGAAGGCCGCGGGCGCAAAGGCAATCAGGCTGGCGCGAATCGCCTGCGCCAGGATGAAAACTTCCGAGCCCGGCTCAACCCTCTTTATTGCTTCGCGCAGATTCACAAAGGAGCACCAGTAGATTGCCAGGAACAGGAAAAGAGCCGGCAAGCCAGCTTCGGCGCTGAGCGCGGTGTAGACGTTATGGGTCTCGTTCCACTGCCCGGAGATGATTCTGAAGTCGCCCGGCCCGATGCCAAAGATCGGGTGTTCGGCGGTCACCTTCAGGCTCAGGATGAGCAGCCGCTTGCGCGCCATCGCGGAACCGTGCGCGTGCTCGTAGTCCGACTGGGAGCTGAACGTGCTCGCAAGGCGCTGACGTGTATTGTGTCCCGCAAAGGCGACGAGCAACAGCACGCACAACATCGCGAGCGGAATAAGATACCGCCGCCCTCCCTTGACGCCGAATTCCCACAGGCAAACCGCTGCGATGATGATCAGCGCCAGGAACCCCGCGCGCGACGCCGTAAGAAACACACAGTAAACCATCACCAGCGACGCTCCAAGCCACGCCAGCTTGGCGGCGGCTCGCCGCGAGCGGAACAGAAAAAACAGGCAGATCGGAAGGCAAAGCACCTGCGCGATCGCGAGATCGTTCGGGTTTGCGTAAATGCCATTCAGCACACCGTACAGCCGGCCGCCGTTGCGCACCCCCTTGGCGACGGATGCCGCCGCGATTACCGCCACCGCCGCCGTCTGAATGAAAAGGAGTTTCCGAAAACGCTTAAACGTGGTGACCGCCAGGACCATCACGACGATGATGAGTACTGCCTTCGAAAACTCAATGGTTACGGTCACTGCGTGCGCCTTGAAAACGGGCGAAAGGACTGACGCCAGGCCTAACTGGATCAGGAGGAGCACCAGCAGGATGATCTCCCTGGGCAGCCCCTTCTTTAGGTGCCCGAGACTCAGGACGAACGCCGTCAGCGCGCAGGCGCCCACGATCAAGGCAGGATGAAGGTGAGCCACGCCGGGAATGTAGTCCTCCGGCCGCCCGCAGTACACCGCCATGAACGCCAGCACCCAGAAGAAGGCTCCGGCCAGCGGCTCCTTGCGATGCGCTTCGTAGCCGGTCACCGCGGGAGCCGCTACTCCTGGCGCTGCTGGAGCTGTTGTCTGCATAATCGTTGGTTCCGCCCCTACACCGCCCGCTGCCAGAGCGTCTCCTCCCTGCCGGCCAAATACCGCAAGAAGCCCACCGCCAGCGCCACGTTCATCGCCACCAGGTAATAACCGAGAAGGGCGAAGCGCAGCTTCTGCATGCGATCCTTGAATGCGAACCCCAGGCCCGCCCAGCAATAAAAGAGAATCTGCGCCGCGAAGATGACCCGGTAGAACGTGCTGCCCAGCAGGAAGGCGTTGCTGATGAAGACGCCGATCAGCAGAAACGGAACCAGCCAGCGCAGCAGCTTGTGAGAGATGAAGGCGAGCGCGGTGGCCACGGAGCTTTCGAGCGCCGCCCGCGTGAGCGTGCCGAGCGACCGGAACCCGCCTACCGCGAAGCGCACCTTGCGCGCGAATTCGCCCTGTACGGAGGGCGCGGGAATTTCGTAACCAATCGCTTCCGGATCATACAGGACGCGGTATCCAAGCCGGCGCGCATGAAGGGGAATCAGGCAATCTTCGATCACGTCGTTGGCGGTAAGCGTTCTATAGCATTGGCGGCGCAGCGCGTAGATTGCCCCGCTCGCGCTCAGTGCGAGGCCGAGCCGGGCTTCCATCAGGCGAATGACACATTCGTATTTCCAGTAAACCCCTTCGGTCTGGTGAAACTCTTCGGTGCCGGCGAACTGGAGCGCGCCGGCCACCACGCCAGCGCGCGGATCGCGGAAGTGGCGCACCAGGTTCTGAAGCGCGCCGGGTGCGAACAGAGTGGTCGCATCGCACAACAGGAGAAGCTCGTGCGACGCCATATTCACCGCGTGGTTCAGCGCGTTGTATTTTCCCTGGCGCTCGGGCAGAAGAAGCG
>JBOGJW010000132.1:0-5069 GCA_050745245.1 Terriglobia bacterium
TTTCAGTAGCCTGCCGGTTAATTGGAGGGCAGCGGCCTACTCGTCGACGCCCAGCAGGATGGAGGCCGCGAGCACCGTTGTCCAAAGACCTCGCTTGTCGCCGACGGCCGATTGGGTGATGTGCATCGTGCGGACAATCCGGTTCGAGATGCGGTAAATCTCCTTCTTCTCGTCCCAGCTTCGGTCCGGGTCGAACTCGACGCCCAGCGTGGTGGCGAGCATCTCAGCCGCCAGTTCCTCGGCGTAATCCCCCGCCACTTCCTCGGTCTCCCCGAACGAATGGTGCTCCGAAAGGTACCCGAACATGTTGCGGTCGGTTGGAATCGCCACGCCCACGGAGGCGGCGATCAGGCGGTGGGGCTCGCGAGTGGAGTTTTCGCTCATCACCACGAAGGCAACCTGCCCGGGCTTCAGCTCTTTGTAGCCCTCGTTGCGGGGGATAAGCTTGCAGCGCGGAGGAAATATGCTTGAGACGCGCACCAGGTTGCAAGCGGCAATCCCCGCCGAGCGCAGCGCCAGCTCGAAGCTCGTGAGCTTCTCCCTGTGCTTTCCCACGCCTTTCGTCAGGAACATCCGCTTGGGAACAAACATAGGCCCGAACCGATGAGGTGTGATTTGGCGGGCGCGCACTGGCCGTGTCAAAGTACAATGACGCCTCACCGCTTCGCGCGCCGAAATGTAACGTTACAGAAGTAGCACGGGGGTGTCAACGAAAATTCCGGGCCTTGGCGCACACGCGCGCATGGTCTGGAAAATCGTTTCAGGGCTCATGTAGCGGCGTGTTTATCCCGCCAGCTCGAAAATGGCGGCGCGATGCCGCCTCTACGCGCTTGACGGAACTGGAACGCGCACGTTATTTTAGAAAGTAGCCGCGCACCGCGCTTTTGAGGGCAAGAGCGCGGGGCGGATAGTCGTCGCGGGTCCGGGTGCGGCGAGATTCCGAAAACCGGCCTGGCTGATCGTTCTGGAAAAGGCTCGCGGCCGGCTTGTGCGCCGACAACCAGATCCTGAGCAGGGGATTACCCACTTTGAAACGAACGTTCCAACCGAACTTAAGGCGGCGGGCTAAAACGCACGGATTCCGCGTGCGCATGCGCAGCGCGGGCGGCCGCAACGTCCTGAAGAGGCGGCGGCGAAAAGGGCGCTACCGCCTCAGTCCGTGAGCGCGGGCCCGCCACCCCAAGCGTTCCCCAAGATGCTGCGCCTCCTGCGCCGGGTTGAATTTCGGAGGGTGTACGAGGAAGGACGGCGTGGGAGCGCGCGAGTATGCACGATCTTTTACCGCTCGAACGGCTTCCGTCGAACGCGCCTGGGGATCACTACACCCAGGGCGCTGGGCAATGCGGTGCTGCGAAACCGCATCCGGCGCCGGCTGAGAGAGGTTTTCCGGCGCAATCAGGCGGCCATCCCGCCCGGATGGGACATTGTTCTGAATCCACGGCCTGCGGTGGCGGGTTTGCCGTTCCCGGCACTCACGCGCGAAGTGCTTCGTCTGTTCCCGTCCGCGCCGCCTCCGGACGCGGCGGGCGCGCCGGGAGCGCAGCCAAAGCCGGATCGCTGACGCTGATTCGCCTCTATCAGATCCTCATTTCTCCTGCTCTCATCCCCGCCTGCCGCTTTTGGCCAACCTGCTCAGCCTATGCGTACGAAGCGATTGAGAAATGGGGAGTAAGGCGCGGTAGCTGGCTTGCCCTGCGCCGCCTGTTGCGGTGCCATCCGTTCGGAGGGCATGGCTACGATCCGGTACCCTAAGTTTTCGAACTTCTTGTTGCTGATTGATCTAAATGGATTCTGAAAAGCGCGTTTTTCTCGCGTTTATCCTGATGTTCGCTGTGTTTCTGCTCTGGCGCGCTTTTGTGTGGCAGCCGCCCCCGCCAGCCCCGCACAAGCAGACCGCCGCAACGCTGGCGGCCCACGCTGCGGCCACGACCCCGGCCACGGCCAAATCCACTTCGACCCCCGCGACCGCCCCAAAACCCGTGCCGGCGGTTTCACTGCCCGTCATTCAAGGTGAGAAGGCGGAGGACGTGACCGTCGAGAACAATTTTTACCGCATCACTTTCTCTACGCGCGGCGCGGTGGTGAAGAGCTGGATCCTGAAGAAATACGAGGACGCGCAGAACAAACCCCTGGACGTGGTGAACACGGGCGCCTGCGAGCAGCTCGGCTATCCGCTCTCGCTTGAGCTGGCAAATTCTTCGCTGGCCGGGCAGCTCAATTCGGTCATCTACTCCGTCAGCCCGGCGGTCGGCACTTTCTCCGCTCCCCGGGAACTCACGTTCACCTACAGCAACGGAAAAGTGCGAGTGACGAAGGAATTTTCCTTCGCCTCGGACTACCAGGTGAAGGCGAAGGTCAGCGTCTTCGACGGCCGGAAGGACTTGCCCGTTTCGGTGAAGTGGCCGGGGGGCGTGGGCGACCAGTCGCTCTCGACTTCCATGCGGCATAAATACAGTAAGGCGTTTTACGACGAGGGCGGCGGCATCAAGACCGTGGCCGAGAAAAAAGTAGATGAAGCGCGGGCGGTGCCGGGACCGCTCTCGTTCGCCGGCCTCGAGGACAACTTCTTCGCCGGCGCCTTCCTCCCTGACTCGCCCCAGGATGTCTTCCGCTTCAGCCGCGACACGTGGACACCCGAAGGCTGGAAGGGCAAGGAGCCGCCACAGGCGCTCACCGCCGCGCTGGGTACGCCAGAGACCTCGCCCCTCTCTTTCCGGATTTTTATCGCCCCGAAAGTTCTGGACGTGCTGGGCGCCGAAAATCCCGCGCTCGAAGACCTGGTGGACTTCGGATGGTTCAGCGTGATTGCCAAGCCGCTGTTCCTGGGGATGCGCTGGACGTATGACAACGTGGTTCACAACTGGGGCTGGGTGATCGTGCTCCTCACGGTCCTCATCAATATGGCCTTCTTCCCTCTGAAGATGAAGAGCATTCGTTCGGCCCAGGCGATGCAGAAAGTCGCGCCCGTAGTGAAGGAGATTCAGGAGCGGTACAAGCAGTACAAGTTTAATGACCCCCGCAAGCAGCGGATGAACCAGGAGGTGATGAAGGTTTATCAGGAGCACGGGGTGAATCCGCTGGGCGGATGCCTGCCGATGGTCGTCCAGCTTCCAATTATTTATGCCTTTTACGAGGTGCTCGAGACCAGCATCGCGATGCGGCATTCTCCCTGGATTTGGTGGGTGAAAGACCTTTCGGTGCCGGATCCTCTTTACATCCTCCCCACGCTTGCTATCATTCTGTCGTTCCTCATGCAGAAGATGACTCCCATGCCCTCGGCGGATCCGGCGCAGCAGCGCATGATGATGATCGCACCGCTGGCTGTTGGCTTTATTTTCTTCTATGAGGCGGCCGGGCTGACACTCTATTATTTCGTCTACTGCCTCGTCGCCGTCTTGCAGCAGCTTTTGATCAATCGCATAAGCCCGCCGGCGGCTCCGGCAACCGCCGCGGCTCCCGGCCGGGCTCAGGCGCCCGGCCAGCGCAAACAGCAGGTCACTCTCAAGACGTAGGAGAACCCCGGGATGGAAATGGAGACCCAAAGCTCGGAGCCGGCCCAGCCGGAGTCATCGAGGCTGGAGGAACGTCTTCAGCAGATCCAGCTTTTCCTCGAGACGATGTTCCGGCTGGGGAGATTTGACCTGAAGGCTGCCATCAGCCGCGCGGCCGGCGGACCCGGCGCGGCAGACGGACCTGAATGGGTGGTGAATCTCTCGGGGCGCGATACCGACCTGGTATTGGAATCGCACGCGGCGCTCCTCGACGCCTTCGCTTCGATTGCTTCGAAAGCGGCCCGCCTGGAGGAAGACCTTCATCGCAAGATTGTCTTCGATTGCGATAACTACCGCGACGCCCGCGCCGGCGAGATCAGGCTTATGGCCCAGCTTGCCGCCGGGCGCGTCATCGAATCGGGCGAGCCGTTTGCCCTGGACCCGATGAACTCCGCGGACCGCCGCATCGTGCACCTTGCCCTCCGCGAGCAGCCGCTCGTGCGCACCGAAAGCCAAGGCTACGGCCCCGCGCGCCAGGTAGTAATCCTGCCCGCGCAGATCACCACCAAGGCACAAAGGCGCTAAGAGAAAGGGGGTTGCGCAAACCTCCGTTTTTGTGGTCTGGGGCCTTTGTCCAAGGCCCGACGAAAAACCGCGGACCTGAAAAACGCAGGTCCGCGCTACGCCGCCTTGGCGCCTTCGTGGTGAACTGCGATGATCCCCGAGGACACCATTGTCGCCATTTCCACCCCGCCCGGCCGCGGCGGCATCGGCGTGGTGCGCCTTTCGGGTGCGCGCGCCATTGAAATCCTGCACTCCCTCATCCGCCTGCCCAACGCCCCCGACCGGCACGCCACGCTTGGTGAATTCACTGATCCGAAGTGCGGCAAGGTTCTCGACCAGGTGATCGCCACTTGCTTCTGCGCGCCCCATTCCTCTACCGGCGAAGATGTGGTTGAGATCTCCTGCCACGGCTCGCCCGTGGTGCTGGGTTATCTTGTGACGTGCTGCACCGGGAAGGGCGCACGGCCCGCCGAGCCGGGCGAATTCACCCTCCGCGCTTTTCTGAACGGGCGCATCGACCTCGCGCAGGCCGAAGCCATCCGCGACCTGATTGACTCGCGCACGCTTTTTCAAGCGCGTATCGCCGCTCAGCAGGCCGAGGGTGCAGTTTCGAAGCGCCTGAAGCCGCACAAGACGGCGCTGGTGAACCTGATCGCGCGGCTGGAAGCAGGCATTGACTTCGCGGAAGACGATATTTCGGTTTCGAGCTGGGAAGAGATCCGCTGCGCGATCGAGGAGATCGACACCGGCCTTGCCAAATTTGCCGCCGGTTACGAGTACGGAAAGATCATCCGCGAGGGCCTGAGCCTCGCCATTGCCGGCCGCCCCAATGTCGGCAAATCCAGCCTGTTTAATCGTCTCCTGGATGAAGAGCGCGCCATTGTCACCGAGGTTCCGGGCACCACGCGGGACCTGGTGACGGAAACCGCAGCCGTCGGGGGCATTCCGCTGCGCCTCGTCGATACCGCCGGAATCCGCGAAACCGCGGACCGCGTGGAAAAGATCGGCGTAGAA
>JBOGJW010000133.1:0-3083 GCA_050745245.1 Terriglobia bacterium
GCGCGAAGGCTGAGCCTTCGCGCTGCGCAAAAAAACAGGTTGGGTAAGCGGGTCGGTCCCCGGAAGGGCACAGCCCTTCCGCAAATCAGGCGGCGGAGCCGCGAATCGTGTCCGATTGGCTGCAACCTAATTTGGACAAGCCTGGGATAAACCCGCCACTACACCGCCACGCCGGCGTCCGGCCGGCAACGTGCGGCGATGCGGACATCGCCGCTACAGAGCTACTCCGCGCACGAGACAAACGTGAAAGCGTATGCTTCGAGCCCCGGCGTAGAGGTGCGAATCTCGAGCAGCCTCGATTCCACGTTGGAGCTTTTGAGCAGACGGTACATCCGCGCTGCCGTGACCGCCACGCCGCACTTTCCGGCAGAGCACTCCGCGTCTTCCCCGGCCAGCTCTCGCGGCATCGGCTTTCCATCCACCCACAGCTCAACCAGCGCCGATGCTTCCTCCGGCGGGCTCATCACCAGGTTCACCTCAGCCGCACGGCAGCGGATGAGCAATCGCGAGGGCTGATTCTCCAGAGGGCAAGCGGTGATCGCCTCGACGCCGGCAAACCACGGACCGTCCAGACACGGTACATCTTCGGGCAGGCTCGTTACGAGGGTATAGATCTTCACCTCGTTCGAAGCATAGCCTCCAGAATTCGCGATGTGGCCGCGCTTGAAACCGAGATAAAGCTCCGGCGTCACTGGCGCGCAGCGCGCGCCGGGCTTATCTGTGCCTCGCACCGGCTCCATGAGAGCCGGCAGGCTGGCGTCCAGCCGGATTTCGCGGATCAGTTTCTGGATGGCCTCTTCCGTCTCGTGGTAGGCGCCCTCACCGAAATGACAGTAGCGGACGTAACCGGCCGAATCCACCAGGTACTTCGCCGGCCAGCAGCGGTTCGCATAAGCGTGCCAGATCTGGTACTCGTTATCGAGCACGATCGGGTACGCCAAGCCGAACTCCCTGGCCGCGCGCTCAATACGCGCATAATCGCGCGCGAAGTGGAACTCCGGCGCGTGCACGCCGATCACGCTGAGGCCGGCGGGCCGGTACCGGCGATCCCACGCTGCCAGGTACGGCAGGGTGCGGATGCAGTTAACGCAGGTGTAATCCCAAAAATCCACCAATACTACGCGTCCCCGAAGCTCCTGTAGCGTAAGCGGGGGCGAGTTGATCCAGCGCCATCCGATCTCAGGCGCGTGGATTTTTTCCGTAAGCCACATGTGTGATTCCTCCAGCGCATAAGCAAGAGCCACTCGCAAAGCCGCCAAGGCGCGAGGCAAGCGCAAAGGCGGCGAGGTGAATTAGACTTGGCGGCTTCGCGTCTTTGCGAGACCCTCTTCATCATTTAGAAATCAACCCTACAGATTCTTTCCCGCGGCCACGACCGGCTCGGCGATTGCGGGCGCAGGGCCGCGCCGCACGCTTTCAATCACAATCAGAATATTCGTGAACAGAATAATGGCAAAGGCCAGCGCGGGCAGAAACGCGAATTGTGCGCCGCGAGATTCGATCACCTGGATGGCGAGGACGGCGGTGATGAGGCCGCGAGGAAAAATCCACAGCGCGACGCCGCGCTCGCTGCGGTCCTTCTCTCCCCAGGTGAAACCGGTGAGCTTCACGGCAAGCCAGCGCGCCACCACCAGCGCGAAAAAGGTCACCGCGGTAAGCAGCGCATATCCGCGCAAGCCAGAAAGCTGCACGATGATGCCGAGAAGAATAAAGAAAAAGCTGCGCACCAGAAATGCAAGCTCGGAATGGAAGGAGAGGATCTCGAGGTGCTGCTCGGATCCGGGCGCGCGCACGCCGAGCGCGGCCTCGAACAGGGAAAGGTCGGCGCGGCGCGCGTTGGCCAGCGTCAGCCCGAACGCCAGCACCGCGATCAGTCCGCCGTGGCTGGCGGCCTGCGTCCCTGCGTAGATCAGCAGAACCACCGAAAACGTGAGCACCTGCCAGAAGCGCTGCTCCGAGAGCCGCGGCAGCAGGCGCGACCAGATCATGCCCGCCGCCACCGCGCCCAGGATGCATGCCACGAGCTTTGAAAGCACACCCGCGACGAAGCCAGCCCAGTGCGGCGCCACGCCGGGCGTCAGAACCAGCAGAATGCTTACCGTGAGCACGCCGATCACGTCGCTGAGCGATGATTCCACCAGCAGCGTGAGCCGCACTGGGTAGCTGACGCGGATTTGCTGCAGAACGGGGAGAACGATGGTGCTGCTGACGCAGCCGAGCACCGCGCCAATCATCAGCGCGGGGCGCAGCGCGAAATAGTGCAGCTTCCAGGCCGCCAGGCCCACCAGCCCCATGCTGAACGCGTAGCCGGCAATCGCAAGCAGAACGCCGCCGGGGAAGTGACGGAGCGTATCGCGCAGGTTCAGCTCCAGCCCGCCTTCGAACAGCACAAGGATCAGGGCAAGAGTCCCAAGGATGTGGGTGATGGGCTGGAATTGGGCGGAGTTTACCCAGCCGGTTACCGGCCCGAGCACCAGTCCCACCGCCATCAGGACGATGACGTCGGGAATTCGCGTGATCCGGTAAAGCCGGTTGGCCACGAACGCCAGGACCAGCAGGCTTCCTAGAAAGACAAAGAAAATAGTTGGCGACATCTAAGTCGAGAGTGAAAAGTCGCGAGCCGGCAGAGTGTTCTGAGTTATAGGTTATGAGTTACATAGGCTGATGCATTCTGATTTAGCCCTGCGCCGCTGGCTGACCACGTTTTCTGGATGGGATGCTACAGCCATCGGAACACTCATAGCGCATAACTTAAAACTCAGAAACCATGATTCATCATTCATCATTCAGAATTCGTAATTCATTATTAACTCTCAACTTTAGTGTCCTACGCGCTCGGGTGCAATCTTCGCAGCGCCTCCGCGACCTGCTGGTGGATCGCCAGCCCGGCTACGGTCTGCGCTCGGGCGGTCTCTGCAAACACGTGGCGGTACATGACCTCGCCCTGCTTCGTCTGGCCCAGCCTCATGCGCACACTCGCCGCCATCAAATCCCAAAAGGGGTTCTCGGGAAATTCCTGGCTAAGCTCGGTAAAAAGCTGAAGCGACTTTTGGAACTGCATCTCATTATGTCGGGTGTAGTCC
>JBOGJW010000134.1:0-3810 GCA_050745245.1 Terriglobia bacterium
GTTCTGGTCCCGGTGGTCGCGGGTTCGAGTCCCGTCCGCCACCATCGACGGCTCCTGCCGTCGTGGCCCCGTAGCTCAGCGGACAGAGCGGCAGCCTTCGAAGCTGCGAGCGGTGGTTCGACTCCACCCGTGGCCTCGATCCCGATCAGCGAAGGCTTCGCCAGGCCAGCGTAAAACGCTCTGGCTTCGCCGATCTCGTGTTCCAACCGGCGCACTGCGATCTCGCCGGCCTCCGTGTCCAACATTGCAATTACCTGTTAGATTGAATGCAAAACACAACCGATAATCGACATGTTCGGCTCCTTTCCAGGCAGCCTTGGTCGGACAACAAACCAAGCTTACCGGCACTAACGAGCCGACGCCATTATGGAATCAGACCTCAAAGGCGGAGGTCTGCGCTACCAGGAAAGCAATGAATCGAGCGCGTAATTGGCTCTTGCTCTTCGGCTGCTGCATCACGCTTCTGTATTCCGGCTCCGCCATGGCCCAATGGAAAATTCCGATTGCCGAACAGACGCTTTCGAACGGGCTGCGCGTGGTGGTCTCGCGGGACGACTCCGCCCCCACGTTCGGCGTGTGCGTGACGTACGGCATCGGTTTCCGGCTTGAGCCGCGCGGCCGCACGGGCTTTGCGCACCTCTTCGAGCACATGATGTTCGAAGGCACGCCGGCGGCGCCCAAGGGCGTGTTTGACCGCGTGATCGAAGACGGCGGCGGCACCAACAACGCCGATACTCGCTTCGATTTCACCGAGTACTTCGAGACCGCTCCGATCTCCGCCCTCGACCCCGTGCTATGGCTGGAAGCGGACCGGATGCGGGGCCTGGCGTTCTCGCAAGAAACCCTGGATAACCAGCGGAAAGTGGTGGAGGAGGAAGTTAGAAGAAACGTTCTTAACCAGCCCTACGGCGGATTCTACTGGCTCGACCTGATGCAGAAGGCATTCGACCGCTATCCGAACGCTCACAATTTCTATGGCGATTTTCACGATCTCGACGCCGCCTCGCTCGCCGATGTGGAGCGCTTCTTCCGGGAGTACTACGCCCCCAACAACGCCGTGTTGAGCGTTGTGGGCGACGTGACGCCGCAGGAGGTCTTCGCCAAGGCGGAGAAGTATTTTGGCGAAATCCCGCACCGCACGGTTCCGGCGCGCCCTGATGTCTCCGAGCCGCTACAAACGGCCTCCCGCAGCTTTACGCAGACGGACAAGCTGGCGCGCGTGCCAGCCCTCGCCATCGGCTACCGCATGCCTCCTCATGGCTCGCCTGACGCCATAGCCGGAGCGGTCACGGGCGAGCTGCTCCTCAACGGCCAGGCTTCACGCCTCTATCAGGCCTTGGTCAAGGAAAAGAAAGTGGCGCTGGAGGTGGCGGGCGGCATGAATTGGCCGCTGGGCAGCCCCTATGAATACGGCGGCCCGACGCTGATGACCATTCTCATCCTCTACCCGCCCGGCATTACTGAGAGCCAGGTGGTCAGCTCGTATGAGGACGTGATCGGCAATCTTGCAGAACACGGCGTCCCGCCGGCGGAGCTTGAGCGCATCCGGGCCAAAATGCGCTCAGATTGGTATGCGCAACTGGAGGCGCCGGCCACGCGCGCCTCAATCCTGGGCCAGGTGACGCTGTTTGATCGCGATCCCGGGCGCGTGAACGACATTCCGGGCGAGATTGAGCGCGTTACCTCGGCGGAGATTCAAAGCTTCGTCCGAAAGTACATGACCGGTTCCAACCGCACCATCATCGACCGCGTTCCGGCGCCGGTTGCGCAAGGCACGAACGGGAGCGAAGGCCATCCATGAAGGCCGCGTGTTGCCGCCGAGATTCGCTACGGGGCTCAGCTCCGAAGGACCGGGGTAGCGCGGACCTGCGTTTTTCAGAGCCTGCCCTGAGTGCAGCGAAGGGTCCGCTGTTTTTCCTTGAACCAAGACCGCAGACCTCAACGGCGGAGGTCTGCACTACCCGGTCTTTTGTTTTCTTTGCGTGCCTTTGCGTCTTTGCGCCTTTGCGTGAGGCTGTTTTTAGCCGCCTGTTGGTTGCTGCCATGCTGATCGCATCCATTGCTCCGCTGATGTTCTCGCAATCCGCGCCGCTGCCGAAGGGCTTGCCGCCTTACGGCCCGCTGGTGCCATTCCATCCGCCGAAAGTGGTCGTAAGCCAGCTTCCGAACGGGCTCACGCTGTGGCTGGCGCCGCGTCCCGGCTTTCCGAAGGTCAGCCTCGCGGTGGCCGTGCGGGGCGGAATGGCGGCGGACCCTCGAAGCCTGCCGGCGCTCTCTTACCTGCTTCTCGACACCATCGACCAGGGCACCGCAACCCGCAGCGCCCGGCAGATTGCCGATGCCTTTCAGGCCGCGGGCGGCGACCTCTACGGCAATCCGCTGGCTGATTCCGACCTTCTCACGGTAAGCGTTCTGGCTTCGAAGGTCCGCCCGGCGCTGGCGGTTCTGGCGGACGTGCTCGAGCACGCGGCATTTCCGGATTCGCAGGTCGCGCTTGCGAAGCGCAATGAGGAGGATTCGCTTGCGGCCCGCGAAGCCGAACCCTCCTTTCTCGCCAGCCGGGCGTTCGCAAAGGCGATCTTCGGCGATCACCCTTACAGCGTCATCAGCCAGACTCGGCAGTCCATCTCCGAGGCCACGCCGGCGGACCTCCGGCAGCAGTACGCGGCGGAATTCCGCCCCGATGCCACGGTCCTGGTAGCGGTGGGCGATTTCGATCCGAAGACGTTCAGCGAAACCGTTGCGGAGACGCTGGGCGGCTGGAGGAACCCGCCCGGCCCTGCCGCACCGGCTGTCCGGGCGCCCACGCCGCAGAGCGATCATGCCATCTATCTGCTTCCCCGGCCTGGCTCTGTGCAGACGGTCTTCCTGCTCGGCAGCCTTGGCCCCACCGAGCGCGATGCGGATTATGAAGCCACGGAAGTTGCGAGCACGATCTACGGCGGGATGAACGGGTCGCTGCTCTTCACGGAAATCCGCGAGGCCAAGGGTTACAGCTACTCGCCGCGATCTTTCCTGAGCCTGCGCCGGGAGGCCGGAATCCTCGAAACCAGCATGTCCGTCCGCAACGAGGTCACGGGCGCGGCGCTGGCGGACACGCTGCGCCTTCTCAATCGCACAGCCGGGACGGCTCCCTCGCCGCAGCAGCTTTTCCGCGCCAAGCGGTTTCTGGTAGGAATGCAGGCGCTGCGATATCAGCTTCAGTCCGCCGTGGCCGCGAAACTCGCGTCGCTCTGGGTTAACGCCTTGCCGCCATCGGAGATCGGCGCAGAGAGCGAAAAGCTCCAGCAGGTGACGGCAGAGCAGGTGGAGGGCGCCGGCGCGCGCTACTTCGCCGCCCATCGCCAGACCATCGTTGCGGTAGGCGACGAGAAAGTATTGCGCCAGCAGCTCGCCCCGCTAGGCATTCCCCTGAAACCCGCGCCTTAAAGCCATCTGTAGCGGCGATGTCCTCATCGCCGAGAGGTTGGAAAGAGGTAGCGCGTATCTGCGTTTTTCAGAGCCTGCCCTGAGTGCAGCGGAGGGTCCGCGGTTTTTGCGTTGGGCCTTGAACAAAGGCCGCAGACCTCCAAGGCTGATGTCTGCCCTGAAAATTTCGTTTAGGCGCCCCTCACCCGGCTCGCTCTGCTCGCCACCCTCTCCCACGGGAGAGGGCGTGAGTCCCCAGGGAGCTAAAGCCCTCTCCCTTGGGGGAGAGGGTGCCCGAGGGACGCGGGCGGGTGAGGGGTCATTTTCGTCCTTCGGGGTGTCCCGACTCGTCGGGACATGAGCGACTGCAATGCAATACCGTAATTTCTTGTTTTTTTAGCA
>JBOGJW010000135.1:0-3856 GCA_050745245.1 Terriglobia bacterium
CACCAGAGCAATGCGTGAAGCAAAGCCGGGTGACTTGATCTATTGTGATCCGCCCTACTCGTTCACGCAGTCCATTCTTTATGGGGCCCAGTCGTTCGACCTATGCCATCTATTCGATGTAATCCGCGAATGCAAGGCGCGTGGCACCTATGTTGCTTTAAGCATTGACGGTACTAAATGTTCGGGGAATCTCGTTTGCGACATATCTATGCCCCCGCACCTTTTCGAGCGCGAGATTTTCATAGAATGCGGACGCTCGATGTTGAAGCGTTTCCAGATGAATGGAAAAACTCTCGAGAGCGAAGTGGTCCACGACCGGCTCATGCTAACGTACTGAAGAGAATGACAGCAAGTCGCGGAGATCAAAAGGTCTGCGCCAGCCCCCGCCGGACGCTCCCGCTTCGCCCGCCGCTCTGCCGGCTTCGGAAGAATCCGGCGAGGCGCCGGCGCTGCTTCGAAAATTGACACGCCCCGAGCGCGGGTGCTAGCGTGAGTTCGATGGCATCCACCGACACATTCTTCGCAACGCAATTTGCAATCACGCCCGGCGACCTGGAAAAGTACCTCGCGGCGGGGCTCTCCGAGGGCGGCGACTACGCCGAACTCTACTTTGAGCACACCACAACGTCTTCCATCCTGCTTGACGAATCGCTGGTGAAAACCGCCAGCGAGGGCATCTCGCTCGGCTGCGGCGTGCGCGTGCTTGCGGGCGAGCAGACGGGATACGCATACACCGATGATCTCGATTCAGAAAAGGTATTAAAGGCGGCGCGGATTGCCGCGCGGATTGCCAGCGGCCCGGCACGGGTCTCGACAGTGGGCTTGAGCGCGGTAGCGCCGCCGCGGAACATCTATCCGGTTGCGTCGCCCGCTACGGAGCACGGCCTCGCGGAAAAGCTGGCGCTGGTCGGGCGCGCGGACCAGGCCGCTCGCGCCTACGACCCGCGCATCCAGCAGGTGCGCGTAGGCTACGGCGACCAGGTGCGGCACGTGCTTATCGCGGGCACTGACGGCCGCGCGGTCACCGACTTTCAGCCGCTCGTCCGCCTGAACGTTTTTACGATTGCCCGGCAGAACGGCAATTCGCAATCCGGCTCCTACGGCGGCGGCGGGCGCGTGGGGTTGGAATTCTTCCAAGGCGAGCACTCGCCGGAATACTTCGCCCGCGAGGCGGCGCGCCAGTCCATTGTTCAGCTTGACGCGCGCGACGCTCCGGCCGGGCAGATGGAGGTGGTGCTGGCGCCCGGCTGGCCCGGAATCCTGCTGCACGAGGCCATCGGACACGGCCTTGAGGCGGACTTCAACCGCAAGGGGATTTCCGCCTTCAGCGGCCGCGTGGGCCAGCGCGTGGCCTCCGAGCTCTGCACCGTGGTGGATGACGGCACGGTGCCCTCGCGCCGCGGCTCCCTAAACGTGGACGATGAAGGCGCGCCCACCCACAAGACCACGCTCATCGAAAACGGCGTGCTGCGCGGCTACCTTCAGGATAAGCTCAGCGCGGAAGTGATGAGCGCGGCGCGCACCGGCAACGGGCGGCGCGAGAGCTACGAGCACATCCCGATGCCCCGCATGACCAACACTTACATGCTCGCCGGCCCTGACGACCCGCAGGAGATCATCCGCTCGGTGAAGCGCGGATTGTATGCCGTCTATTTTGGCGGCGGGCAGGTGGATATCACGAATGGAAAGTTCGTGTTCTCGGCCTCGGAGGCTTACCTGATCGAAGACGGCAAAGTGACCGCGCCGGTGAAGGGCGCCACTCTGATTGGCGACGGCCCGACGGTGCTGACGAGAGTGACGGCCGTCGGCAACGATCTCCGGCTCGATCCGGGCATCAGAACCTGCGGAAAGGACGGCCAGAGCGTGCCGGTCGGCGTCGGCATCCCTACCATCAAGATCAGCGAGCTGACGGTGGGCGGCACGGCGCCCCGCGCGGCCGCGGCGTTTACATAGATGCCGGACCAACTCGAACAGCTCGCTCAAGACCTTGTAGATCGTGCCATGCGCGCGGGGGCGACGGCGGCGGACGTGGTGGTGCGCGAGGGAGACGAGTTCTCGGCGACGGTGCGGATGGGCCGGATCGAGAGCCTGAAAGAAGCGGCATCCAAGGCCCTGGGGCTGCGCGTCTTCATGGGCACGCGCAGCGCGAACGCCTATTCGGCCGATTTTTCCCATGGCTCGCTGGAACGGCTGGTCGAGCGAACGCTGGAGATGGCGCGCGTCACCTCCGAAGATCCGGCGGCGGGTCTGGCCGAGCCCTCGCGGCTTGGGTGCTACGAAGGCGATCTGCAGCTTTATCATTCCGGCGTCGCGAAGCTCCCCACCGAGGAGCGCATCTCGTGGGCGCGGCGCGCGGAGGAGGCGGCGCTCGCAACTGACCCGCGTATCAAGAATTCCGAAGGAGCCAGTTTCGAAGCCAGCGCTGGAAGAAAGATTTACGCCAGCTCCGCCGGGTTTCTCGGCAGCTATCCATCCTCGTACTGCGGCCTTTCGGTGGTCCCGGTCGCGATGAACGGCCCGGGCAGCGCCATGCAGCGCGACTACTGGTACACGACCGGGCGGCAGGTGAGTGCGCTGGAACCGCCCGAGCAGGTGGGCCGCAAGGCGGCGCAGCGCGCCCTGCGCAGGCTGGGCGCGAGAAAGGTCTCGACCTGCAGAGTGCCGGTGGTGTTCGATGCGGAGACGGCGCGGTCGCTCCTCGGACACATTTTTGAAGCGGTGCGCGGCGACGCGATTTACCGCGGCGCGTCCTTCCTGGCGGGAAAGCTTCATGAGAAGGTGGCGGGCGAAAACGTTACCGTGATCGATGACGGCCTGAGGCCGGGCGGGTTCGGGTCACGGCCTTTCGATGATGAGGGCATTCCAGCAGCCACGACGGTTGTGATCGAAAATGGCCGGCTGGAAAATTACCTGCTGAACACGTATGCTGCGCGCAAGCTGAATCTCTCGACCACGGGAAATGCCTCGCGCGGCATCGCCAGTCCGCCGGGCGTCGGGCCAAAGAACTTCTACCTCAAACCGGGCTCCCCCACGCTGGATGAAATGCTGCGGCCCATCAAGACCGGCCTTTACGTTACGGAGCTGATCGGCTTCGGAGTGAACACCGTCACCGGCGATTATTCCCGGGGCGCGGCGGGGCTCTGGATTGAGAATGGCGAGCTCGCGTATCCGGTGGAGGAGGTGACGATTGCGGGATCGCTGCCGGAGATGCTGAAGCACATCGCGGTGATCGGCTCGGAGCTGGAGTTCCGCAGCGCTCTCGCCGCGCCCCCCCTGCTGGTGGAAGGCCTCACCGTGGCGGGACTCTGAAAGCGAGGCGCGGGCGTGGGCGGCGCATCCCGAAAATGGTTCATCGTTGCGGTGATTGCGCTCGCGATCATCGTGGGCCTCTATGTGACGCTGGAGCGCCGCCCCACGGCAGCTAACACGCCACACCACTCCATGAGCGCTGCGGAGCGGGATTACCTCAATGAGGTTGAGTTGACGAATCCCCGCGTGAGCGCCGCCACCAACTTCCTCGGCGATACGCTCTACTACCTCGACGGAACGCTCGTCAACAAAGGTCCGCGCGCCGTCCGCCAACTGGACGTCCAATTAACTTTCCTCGATCCCTTTGGAGAGGTGGTGCTCCGCCAGACCCAAGACCTGGTGACGCTCCACTCCCCCGCCCTGAAAAGCAACCAGAGCCGTCCGGTTCACCTGACGTTTGAGCACCTGCCCGCGGAATGGAACCAGGCGCCGCCCGCCATCGCGCCAATCTACGTGGGATTCTAATTGACAATCCGGTATCGCCAAGGAAGCGGACCGGCTGCTATGATGATTCGTGCGCGAGCAAGCCGGGCGATCGCCGCTCTGC
>JBOGJW010000136.1:0-3594 GCA_050745245.1 Terriglobia bacterium
CCGCGAAGGCGTGCAGCGCGACATTCTCCCCATCGTGGAGGGCACCACCGTCAACACCCGCTACGGCATGGTGCGGACGGATCACATTCTGTTCGTGGCGGCCGGCGCCTTCCACGTGAGCAAACCCTCGGATCTGATTCCGGAGCTGCAGGGCCGCTTCCCGATTCGCGTGGAGCTGCACTCGCTCACCGTCGAGGATTTCATCCGAATTCTGAAGGAGCCGAAGAGCGCGCTGGTGAAGCAATACACGGCGCTGCTTGAGACCGAAGGCATCAAGCTCAGCTTTACCGAGGACGCGCTCGAAGAGGTCGCTCGTTACGCGGCGGTGGTAAACGAGCAGGCGGAGAACATCGGGGCGCGGCGCCTGCACACGGTAATGGAAAGGCTGCTGGACGAGATTTCCTTCGAAGGACCGGATCTCAAGAAGAAGAATTTCCAGGTGGACGTGCCCTACGTCCAGAAGCAGCTCTCGGACATCGTCAAGAACCAGGACCTGAGCCGGTATATCCTCTGAGGCGCCGGCAGAATGGGAAAACCCGGTTCGGCCGCTTCCCTTCCCTTGCCCGGTTCTCAAGCTGCGAAACGAAAGCGGCATCCGCGCGCGCGCCGGCCACGCACATCATTTCCCCCTGAATTCAGGCTGCTCGTCACGGCGCTCGCCATGTGTCTGCTGGCGGGATGCGCCGCCGAAGCGCCGCCGCGTCCGCCGCGCATTCAAAATCCGCAAGCGGTGAACGACTTTTCCGCCGCGCAAACCGGCAGAACCGTAACAATCAGCTTCAAGACGCCGGCACGCGCAACCGACGGGCGGGACCTGACAAAACCCCTCGAGGTGGAAATCTTCCGCAATCTCGCCCCGTCCGGGCGGCCTGCGGCGCCGGCATTCGTCGCCGCGCGCCCTTGGGTCCACATCGGGTCGGGAGGGCTGACTCGCTTCGAGCGGGGACCGCTTTTCGTTTACGCGTACACGCTCTCGCCACGAGCGTTCGCCGCGGAGCTGGGTGACACCCTGTCGTTCACGGTGGTGACTCTCACCCGAAGCTTCCGAGGAAGAGCGCGGGAGAGCGCGCCCTCAAACATTGTTCGCATCGAACTCCTGAACGTCTCCCCCGCCATCCAGGATCTTCGAATCATTCAGTCACGCGGCGCCCTGCACCTGCAATGGTCCGCGCCGGCCCACGGCCTGGCGCAAAGGCCGATGGCTCGCCTGGCAGGGTATCGCATTTATCGCGGCGAGGGGAACCCGCCGGCGTCGATGAACCTGCTCGCCGAGACGCCTGGCGCGAGCTACAACGATACTCAGTTTCGCTTTGGCCATAGGTACGCGTACAGCGTTCGCGCCGTTTTTAAGCAAGGACAAACCACGGCTGAATCGGCGGGCTCGATGCCCGTGGAAATCACGCCTCGGAAGATCTTCCCGCCCCCGCCCCCGGCAGGACTGATGGGCATTTACACGGGGCGGGCGGTTGAGTTGATTTGGAATTCGGTGCCCGGCCCCGATCTCGCCGGCTACAACGTCTACCGGCGGCTGCGCGGCGCCCCGGCCCGGCGCCTGAATCAGCGCCTGTTACCCACGCCTGCTTTCGAGGACGCCAGCGCGAAACCCGGTCACAAGTATGAGTACTGGGTAACCGCGGTGGATCAGGAGCGCAACGAGAGCCGGCCCTCCGCGAGCGTTACCGTCGCAACACGATAATACCCGCGCCTCGCGCCGCGGAGCTGCGCCCTGATACGCGGGACGCAGGATCAACTCGAGCCGCGCAAGCGGCGGCAGAATTCAGCCCGGCGCGACAGCGGCGTAGCGCGGACCTGCGTCTTTCAGGTCCGCGGCTTGCGCTTACCGCAGCGTTCCCGCCTGATATTGCAAAATGGCGGTGTCGTTTTCGAAATCGTATCGGGCGTTGACGTCCTGAATGGCAGCTTGCGTTTCGTTGAGTTGCGCCTGCGAAAGTTCAACGATGGAACTTAGGCCGAGGTTGTATCGTCCCTGCGCCAGGGCCATGGCGAGCTGCGCCTGATTTAGCAGGTCGTTAGCCACGCCGATGCGCTGGTAAGCGGTGACGGCGTCCGCCCAGGCTACGCGCACGTCGCGCGCGATCCGCTCCTGCATGTCTCGCAGATTTTCGTTCGCCTGCCGCTCCCTCATTAGCGCCGCTTCGCGGCGCGCGGCAAAAAGGCGGCCGTTGAATACCGGGATTTCCACGTTCACCGCGGCGGCCTCGTAGTGGTCGGGAACCCGCGTGGAGGTGAGCTGTTCAATGGCGGGGATGTAGCCGGCGACGCCGGCGGCGGCTACGGTGGGAAATGAGAGATCGCGCTCCGCACGCTGGAATTTTTGGGCCGATTCGAGGCTGAATCGCAAGCTGGCGAGCTCGGGGCGGTTCTGCGCTGCCTCTGCGAGCACGCTGGCGGCGGTTGAGGGCGGCGCCGGCGGCACCGGCGCTTCCTCCAGCATGAAAGAGGGCGTGTTCTGCAAGCCCATAGCGCGCGTGAGCTGGGCGAATGCGATTTTGATGTTGTTCCTCGCCTGAATTTCAAGCAGGCTGGCCTGCGCGAGGTTCACCTTCGCGAAGCTCAGGTCGAGCTTAGATTTAAGCTGATTCTTCACCATCGCGGTGACCTGTTCCAAAACGACCTGCCGCTCCGCCACCGTCTGCTGCGCCACCTTCAACAGGGCCTGGGATCGGAGGGCCTCGAAGTACGCCTGATTCACGGCAAGCAGCACGTCGTAGCGCGTGCTATCGGCGTCCTCGTTCGCGGCGTACGCCTGGGCACGCGAGCTGGCCACCAGGTTCGCCGTGCGGCCGGAATCGGTAATGAGCTGGCCGACGGCGATGCCCTGCCCTTCCCGGTTGAATAGCCGGGAGGCCGCGAGAAACCCCGCGCCGAGGCGCGAATCCCGGTCCGCCGCCGACCCTGTGATCTCCCCGTCCACGGTCGGAAAGTAAGCGGAGCGCGCCTCGCGCACCCCCTGGTCCGCCGCCAGCGCGTTATAGTGCGCCGCAAAAATCTGCGGATGATTTTTCAGCGCGATCTGCTCCGCCTGCTGGAGCGTGAGCGGAGGAGGCGTCGGGCTTTGGCCGCATGCAAGCCCCGCCCCAATCGCGCCGATCATCAGAGCAAAAACCAGTTTCTTCATAGTGCTTTCAACTCCGGCCTCATGCGTTCGAGCCGCCGCGCCGAGAGCCAGCCACGGCGGGGCGGCTTTGCAACAACAAGTTTTTAATTCTACCGCTTATTTCGAAGCTGGTTGCGTAGAAGTTGGGTGTACGCCGCCATTTTGGGGCTGGCGGGATAAACCCGCCGCTAAATTCGCGCCCGAAATTGAGAAGGCGTTACCGGCGCAAGCGGCGCTGGCTTGTATTTGCCGCGGCAGTTTGCTACGTTGGGTAAAACTGAACGGGTGGACTTTAGACGATGGCCATTAGCCAGGAGCTTCTCGACATTCTCGTTTGTCCCGCTTGCAAGGCGCCGGTCAAGCTCACCGCGGACGGGCAGGGGCTGAAGTGCGGGCAGTGCAGACGCGTCTATCCGATTAAGGACGATATCCCGATCATGCTCATCGACGAAGCGCGGATCGAGGCCGAATGAATC
>JBOGJW010000137.1:0-6361 GCA_050745245.1 Terriglobia bacterium
AGCGACGCGCAGCGCAGCCGCGCGCCCATCCAGCGGCTCGCGGATTCGGTGGCTTCTTACTTCGTCCCTGCCGTCGTGCTGGTGGCGGCGATTACGTTTATTGCCTGGGGCGTATGGGGTCCGCCGCCGCGCCTGACGCACGCGCTGGTGAACGCCATCGCAGTGCTCATCATCGCCTGCCCGTGTGCGCTGGGACTGGCCACGCCGATGGCCATCATGGTGGGCACCGGGCGCGGCGCTACGGCCGGAGTGCTGGTGAAGAACGCCGAGGCGCTCGAAACGCTCGAGCGCGTGGATACGCTGGTGATCGATAAAACCGGAACGCTTACCGAGGGCAAGCCGAAATTGGTTTCGATCGTCTGCGCGCCCGAGTGGAGCGAGGGCGACGTGCTGCGCATCGCGGCGAGCCTTGAGCGCGCGAGCGAGCATCCGCTGGCTTCCGCTGTGTTGTCGGGCGCTCGCGCCAAGCAGATAGCGCCCGGCGAGGTGGCCGATTTCCGCTCCCAGAGCGGCAAAGGCGTGACCGGAAAATTCGAGGGCCGCCGCGTCGCGCTCGGGAACGCGCGGCTGTTCACCGAGCTTGGAATCGAGCTGGGAGAGCTTGAGCGGCGCGCTGAGGCGCTTCGGGAACACGGGCAGACGATCATCTTCCTGGCCGTAGATGGCGAGGCTGCGGGCTTGCTCGGCGTTGCCGATCCCATCAAGGAATCGGCGCGAGAGGCGATTCACGCGCTGCGGGCCGAAGGCATGCGCGTGCTGATGCTGACGGGAGACAGCTTGGTGACGGCCCGCGCCGTCGCCAAGGAGCTGGGGATTGCCGAGCTTGAAGCAGAGGTGCTGCCAGAGCGCAAGAGCGAGGTGGTGAAAGTGCTGCAAAAGCAGGGGAGAATTGTGGCCATGGCGGGCGACGGCATCAATGACGCGCCCGCGCTCGCCCAGGCGGACGTTGGCATCGCGCTCGGCACCGGGGCCGGCGTCGCCATCGAAAGCGCCGCGGTCACGCTGGTCAAGGGCGACCTCGGCGGCATCCTGCGCGCCCGGCGCCTCAGCCGCGCCACCATGCGCAACGTGCGGCAGAACCTCTTCTTCGCCTTCGTCTACAACGCCGCCGGGATTCCCATCGCCGCCGGCGTGCTGTATCCCTTCTTCGGGCTTCTGCTGAGCCCCATCATTGCCAGCGCGGCCATGACATTCAGCTCTGTCTCCGTCATCAGTAACGCCCTGCGCCTCCGGCGCGCCGCGCTGTAAGGCCCCTATCGTGCTGAGCGCCAGCGGAGGGCCGGGCTAATTTTTCGCAACCTGGACACGCCACAGCTCCGGCCCCTTCTGCAGATACTCCCAGGTAAATTTGCCGTTGTGAATAAAATCGAGCTCGAAGAAGACCGGCTTCGGATCATGATCGACCACCAGGATGAACCCTTCTCCGGATTTTAGCGTGTCATATGTCCGGAAGATCAGCGGATGCCTTTGCTGATGCGCGATCGTCCGAACGTCAATCGTGGAAGTGATTTTCGGAGTGTCGTTGCTTTCTTGTGCCGTCATGTCTTTGCTCCTCGCTGGCGATGGACTGGAATCATCTCACTGGCGCATTCTGCTCCACATCTCATGCCGGCGAGTATGACAAAAGTCACGCAACAGGAATGACGGCGGATTGCCAGCGCGAAGTTCCGTGACAAAAGTCATCGCCGGAGTCAGGCTAAGCCGCCGAGAATGGGGGGTGCGGATTGAGCTGTGGCGCCGGGAGCTGGAGAACGCGTGAAATCGCCAGCGGCATCGATCCAAGGCCCGGAGGTGCGTAGCGCGGACCTGCGTTTTTCAGGTCCGCGGTTTTTCTGTTGGGCCTTGAACAAAGGCCGCAGACCTCAAAGGCGGAGGTCTGCGCTACCCAGCTCAGCGCTGATTCGGGCGTGGTACGGAAGCCCTTTGGTTGCGGCTCTGACGCGCTGTGCAACATCACGCGCTGTTGCTCGTTTCCTTTTGGAAAAAAGATGAGCAAGCAGATAGAAGCGTCTACGAGTGTAGCGGAGATCGTGCGGCGATGTCCCTCCGCCAGGAAGATTTTTGACCGGCACGGTCTCCAAGGCTGCGGCGGCGAGAATGGTCCGGCGGAGCCGCTGGAGTTTTTCGCCCGCGTGCACCAGGCGGACCTGGCGGCGCTGCTCGATGAGCTCAACGCCGCGGCCGAAACGCCCGCGACCGAGTCTTACGTTTATCGCGAAAGCCTGGCGGATTATATCTACCGGCGATTCTTCAAAGCGGCGATTGCCATTCTGCTGATTCTGGGCGGCCTGTGGGGCTTGGCCGCCCTCATGCAGATATCCCTCGGCAAGTCGCTGCTTCAACCTCAACTGCTTCCCATGATTCATGCGCACGCGCACGCCATGATCTTTGGATGGGTGGGCCTGTTCGTGATGGGCTTCGCGTACCAGTCGTTCCCGCGTTTCAAAGTCACCACTCTGTGGCGGCCCGGCCTGGCGAATCTGACCCTTTATTTGATGGTTGCTGGCATCGTCCTCCGCTTCGGCGGCGACCTGCTGGCGCATGGTGCGCTCGCCTTGGGCCTCGGAGCCGCCTCGGCCGCGGCTGAAATCACCGCGATTTTGCTCTTTATGGTGATTGTCCTCAAAACCGCCCGGTCATCGATAAGCCCGCGCAACCCCTATGAAGTATTCATCATCGCGGCGCTTGGGTGGTTCTTGATCCAGGCGATCTTCAGCGGGTTCTTTTTCTTTGCCGAGGCGACAGCGGAAAACCTGCAGGAAACAATCCTGCGCACCGCACTGCTGGACGGCCCGCTTCGTGACATGCAGTTGCTCGGCTTCGCGGCGCTGATCATCGCCGGCGTGAGCCAGCGCTTTGTACCCGTCGTTTACGGCCTCGGCCAGCCCAAGCAGGACCTTCAGCGGATGATTTTCTGGCTGATGAACGGCAGCCTGGCTCTCGATATCGGGAGCTACGCCGCCTTGCTGGCCACCGGCAATTCCTTCTTTGGCTTCACCCTCGAGCTCTCTTATCTGCTGATGGCGCTCTGGGCGGTGTTGCTGGTGATTCAGTTGCGCGTCTTCACCCGGACCACGCAGCCTGACCGAAGCTGGAAGTTCATACGGGCAGCCTACGTCTGGCTCCTGATTGCCATTGCCATGATGCCCCTTCTGATGCCCTACAGCGCCTGGGTTGGCGAGGGGTTCTCTCACGCCTTCTGGGGCGCGCACCGGCACGCGTTCACTGTCGGCTTCATCAGCATGATGATCCTGGGGGTCTCGTCGCGGGTAGTTCCAATTCTGGCGGGAGTCGACTCAAAACATCTTACATCGCTATGGGGGCCATTTATTCTCCTTAATGCCGGCTGCGCCGGCCGCGTTGTATTGGAAATCCTCACCGACTCCGCGCCGCGCGCAGCCTATCCTTTGATCGGGATCACAGGTTTCATGGAATTGGGCGCGCTCGCCTGGTGGGCAATCGGCCTGTGGCGTGTGATGAACCTCTCGAGGACGCACCGCGCCGGCGTCTTAAGGGCGCCGCTGCCACTGGGAGCGAGCTGATCGCCGGCTGAAGAGCTTTCACTTGGGCCGGAATGATGGCGGCTGCTTCCGTCCGCCGCGGCGGGGCCGCCTCCGGTCAAAAAACTCATTAAGGCGCATTCATGCGCGCTCCTCAGTGTCCGCCACTTCCGCTTCAAGCCTGCCGAGATCCCGAACCGTCACCGTCTTTCCATTAAGCTGGATGATGTCCATAGACTGAAGCCGCCCAAGGTTCCTCGAGACCAACTCGCGAACAGTGCCGATCTGGGCCGCGAGTTCCTGATTGGTTGAACGCAGATGAAATACGATTCCAGCTTCGGTCCTCTTCCCGCCGGTCCTTGCCAAGCGCAACAGCAGGGCGGCGAGGCGGTGACGCACGCTCGAGAAAGAAAGCTCATTGATCAGATTCACCATGGTGCGCAGCCGGGAGCCCACAACTTTGAGAACCTTCAGACCCACTTCCGGATGTTCGAGGAACAGCGATTGGAAATCCTTCTTGCGGATAAGGAGGACCGTGGATTCGGAGACGGCGGCCGCGGATGCGGGATAGTCGCCGCCGTCGAAGACCGGCAACTCGGCGATGGATCGCCCGGCGTCCTCGATGGCGAGGATTTGTTCGCGGCCGCCAGGTGACGTCTTGAAAATCTTTATTTGTCCCTTTTCGATCACATAGAGGCCCTCGCACGCGTCGCCCTCGGCGAAGATCATCTGGCCCGGTTGATACTCCAGCGCCACGGCGCGTTCGAGAAGAAACTTGAGCTCGGCGTCTGAAAGGTCCGCAAACAGGGGAATCTGCTTGATCCTGGCGCATCCGCACGAGTTCACGATTTCGGGCTGCAATGGCGGCGCCCCTTGTTCGAATCCCTTATGCCTGCGCGGCTTGGGCGCTGGCTTCCTGCACGGCGGGCTGGTCCACACGGAGGGTCAGTTTTTCCGCCAGACTTCTGAACTGCTCCGCCCAGACGCTGGCTTCTGCATCGCCCTGCCCGGCGCGGCGCTGAAACTCGATGAACACCGTTTGGAGCAAGGCATAGCAGACGTTCTGAATCTTCCACACCTTCACTTCAAACGGAAGAGAAATCGCGAACTCAACCATGCGGCTCAACCTCTCGAGCAGGTGAAGGTCCGCAGGACGATTCTGAAATTCCTCGGCCAGGCCCTCGAGTTTCATCCTCAGCGTATATTCGAGCGTCGCCACATCCAGCTCGATCTTGGCGCCCTCGGCGTCCGCGATCAAGCTCGCGACCGATTCGAAATCCATCTGATCGCTTTCGATCTCGCGCCGCAGCCTGGTGTTGAGCGCGAACTCGGCGGCGGCGGTGAAGGCGCGCGGAAGGATAGCGGGCGCGCCGATCCGCGCCAGCGCGCGCAGCAGGGCGACGAGGTGAGGATAGAGGCTGTCGAAGGCCGCCTCCGCTTCCCGCCACTCGGATTCGGCAATCCGGTTCAGGATAATCCGCTGCTCGTCTTTGAAGAGCGCCGTAAGGTTGTAGGCTTCGCCCTCGAAGCTGCTGTCGAACAGGCGCACCACTTCATCCCACCGGCCCGAGGAAAACGCCGAGCGCAGCTCCTCGATGAGCGCGGCGCAAGCCTCCTCGCCACGGCACAGGCGCACGCGCCCGAGCGGATTGAAATGGCCGTCATCCACCGCGGCGAAAGTGAGCACCTCCGATTCCAGCGTGACGGTTGAGGTGAAGCGCGCGCGGCCTATGCACAGCCGCTTTTGCTCTCCGCCGTCTCCGGTGAGGCTGAGCCCCTCCTGGCGCTCCACGTTGTAACAATAAACGCGGGCCTGCGGGTCGTAGGGCTCAAACAACGACCGGATGGCGTAGTGCAGCGCCACCTTGCGAAGATCAACGAAGGCGGGCTTCACGAACTTTTGATAGATGAGCGCGCCGTCGCGGTGTTCGGGAATGTTCGATTTCGCCTTCGCCAGCAGCTCCAGAAAGCGCTTTTCCGTCTCGTCATTGAAGAGCTCGGAGGCGAGCTGCACCACGCGCCCGGCGTATTGGATCACCTGCACGGTTTCGATCCCCGACGGCTCGTCGAAGAACCATCCGCAACTGGTATACATCAGCATGGCGTGCCGCTCAAGCTCCAGGAGCTTCAGCGCGGTTACCCGCTCTTCCGGCTGCAGCTCGCGCGCCGCGTGCTTGGCCAGAAACGCGTTCAGGCTCTCCGGCGAGCGATCCAGCACCACGTCGATGTAGTCATTGCGCGCTGCCCAGGGGTCCTTCAGGAGCGCGCGCGCTTTCTCTTCGAATCGCGGCGCGATGTCGTCCCGCAGCCAATCGAGCGCTTCGCGCAGCGGCGCGCGCCACTCCTGATTCCAGCCCGCGTGCCCGCCGGAATTGCAGCCGCAGTTGGCGCGCCAGCGCTCGATCCCGTGCACGCAGCTCCAGGAAGTATTTTCGATGATCTCGGCCACGTGAGTCGGCGGGTGGCGCTCGAGGTACTCGCCGTAATTCGTGATCGCGGCGAGGTCGTGCGAGCGGATGTAATCCAGCGCGTAGCTCAGCCCCATTTCTCCGTGCGGATGATGGTGGCCATACGTCTCGCCGTCCGTGGCGATGTGCACCAGCTCCGGCCAGGGGCGTGTCTCCTCGGAAAAAGCCCCGGCCAGGCGGCGCGCGAACTGCTCGCCATTATCCAGCAATCCCTCGAACGCCACGGCGCGAGCGATAGGCCCGTCGTAGAAGAAGAGGTTCATCTTCTTGCCCGAGGGCAGGCGCAGCAGGTAGACCATGGTCGGATCGATGTGGCCGCCCGTCACGTCCTTCCAGTTGCGCCCGCCGATCTTGCGCACGCGCCGCGCCTGGTGCGGGGCAAGAATCGTGAAC
>JBOGJW010000138.1:0-2490 GCA_050745245.1 Terriglobia bacterium
CGTCCGGCCCGCATTGCGGCCGGGACGGCCGCGCTCCAAAGCTGGCTTCGCACGTTCTCAGCGGCTCTCCTCAGCGGCGTACCGCTGGTACGCTTCCGCCACGTGCGCCTGTTTATAGTCGCCGTGATGAATGAAAACCCGGTAGCGGAACGTCAGCGATCTTCCCGGCGGAATCGTGTACGACCCATTCTTTCCAGGATCCTTCGTGAACTCGCGAATGCCGAAGGGATTCGCAGCAAACAGTCCGTAGGCGCGCGCGTGCCAGTACGTTGGGTGGCGAAAGCTGCGCGGACTATCAAATATCGCGATGCCCAGATCCTCGCCTGCCACGGCTCCATCATAATCCACCCAGTCTGCGCGCTTTCCCCATATCTGCGGCTCGCCGACTCCTCCGGTTGAGCTAACCATTCGGCCGGGAGGTGAATTAAGCGCCGCCGCGACGCGAATGGCGAACGTGCCCTCTTTCGTATCCTCCATTTTTACCGGTCCGTGGGTGGCGCGGATTACGAACTGGCAGTCGATGACGCGCGTATCGGGACCACCGCGAAAAGTATAACTCTGCGTCTCTTCACCCAAAACGCGGCCGCGCGGACCGACAAGGTTGAACGTGGCGCTGACCTCGCCGGAGTGCGGCCCCGAGCGCATCCCGTTCAGCTTTTCAAAAACGGTGCGGCCGAAATTGTCAGCCGTCTGGTGGTAAAACTGCTTGTTGAAGACCTTCTCTGACCAGAAGTCGATGCCGTCAATGTTGCCGTGGGCAAAATACATGGGGCGCTGGTGCGGTTCAATGCTGCGGTCGTGCACGTGCTCCGGAGGGATGGTATCACCTACCGGGAACGGCCGAGTCACCACCGTGCCCTCGGCGCTGCGCAAGGGCATCAAGTAGGGCTTGGCTTCGCGCGGGCTGAAGTAATAGGTCGTGAAAGATTTTCCGCCAATTGTTACGTTGATTTGATCGTCATGTTTCGCCAGCTTCACCGGCTCCTGCGCTTTGGCCAGCGATGTGCCGATGTAGCACCCAAATAAAAACAGGAGCAGGGAGAATAACCCTTTATATTTTTCCAACAGTGAACCTCCTTGAAAAGAGCCGATGAAAATTCCCCCCTCAACCGTCCTCGTCCGTCGGGCGGGTTTGGGGTGGGCGTAGCGCAGCGCGGCCTTGCGGCCGCAACTAAATGCGAAGGCGATGGTAGCACGGTCCCGCCGCGGCGGGCTTTCTTGACCGTCGACTTTTTACCATGGTTTAGAACCCCACGGTCAACGCGAAAGGCGGTTGACCGCGGCTACCGGCTACAAATCCCGCGTTGAGCGTCGCCATCAGCTGTCGAAGACCTCCGGGTTAATGATGTTGGGCGGGCGCTCGCCCCGGAGCGCGGCGAGCAGGTTTTCCGCCGCGGTTCGAGCCATGCGCGTACGGCATTCCCCCGTGCCGCTTCCGATATGAGGCAGCAGCACCACGTTGGGCATTCGCAACAATTCCGGGTGCACTTTCGGCTCGTGCTCGAACACGTCCAGGGCCGCTCCGGCGATGCGCCCGGCTTTGAGGGCTTCCGCGAGCGCTGCTTCGTCGACAACACGCCCGCGAGCTGTATTGATAAGAAACGCCGAGGGCTTCATCAGGCCCAGCTCGCGCGCGGTAATCATCCGCTCAGTCTCAGGCGTCAGCGGAACGTGCAGGCTCACGAAGTCCGATTCGCGCAGGAGCTGTTCTCGATCAGCACGAACCGCTCCGAGCTCGCGCTCGACGGCTTCGTCGACGCGCTGCGACGTGTCATAGAGGATGCGCATGGAAAACCCGGTAGCGCGCCGCGCAACGAGCCGCCCGATGTGGCCGAGCCCGATAATTCCAAGGGTTTTGCCGTAAACGTCGGCCCCCCAAAGCGTACTCCAGCGCCACTGCGTCCACTGGCCTTCACGGACGTAGCGGTCCGCTTCCGGCACGCGCCGCGCGACAGCCAGGATCAGGGCGAACGCCAAGTCGGCGGTCGTTTCCTCCAACGATCCGCGGCTGTTTGAAACCGGGATGCGCCGTCCGGTGCACGCGGCCAGATCAACGTTATCAAATCCCACGCTCATCAGAGCGATGGCGCGGAGCTTCGCCGCCTGCTGGAGAAATTCCTTCGTGATGCGCGCGCCGATCGTGACCAAGCCCTCGATCTCCTGCTCGCGGCACACTCTGGCCAGCTCCTCGGGCGGGATGGCGGTCTCTTCGGGATAGATTTCGATCTGGCAGCGGGTACGCAGCAGGTCGAGCACGCTTTCGTCGACCGGCAGCGTCACGAATACCTTGGGCTTCGCGGGCATTGGGTTCTCTCGGCAGTGGCGGCACGCGCGGGTGGCCTCTAAGAGCATCCGAATGTATCAGAAGAATTGAGCGTGCGCAATCATTAGACGAAAACCAACGATCTCCCGTCCTCTCCCAAGGGGAGAGGGATGTAGCGCAGCGTGGCAGCGGCGCAACCAAACGCCATTTACAGTCAGTCCCGCGAA
>JBOGJW010000139.1:0-3697 GCA_050745245.1 Terriglobia bacterium
AAGCGACCGCGAGCCCAAGCCGGACGGCTAAGCAGGAGGGGCCGAAACCAGCAGGGCTGATCGACGATGTTCTGGCCTCAGGTACGAATTTCGGCTACCGCTTCACGTACGTGCCCGGCAAGGCGGACGCCCACGGCATAATTCTAACTTACACAACTCACGCCGACCCAGTGACGCCCGGCGTTACTGGCGACCATTATTATTTCACGGACGAATCGGACGTTATTCGCTCTGCGATTGGCAAGGAGGCGGACTCAGGCAGTTTACCCATTGGTGACGGCGCGCTAATCACGGGCGAGAGCCGCTGAGCGGGGATGCGGCATTTATTCTGCCAGGGACACAAGCGGCGGAGTTACAAAACAACGCCGCAATCGTCAATCACAAATCGCCAATCACAGTAATGCCTCAGTTTCAGGCGCGTAGAGGCGGCTTTACGCCGCCATTTTTGGATGGCGGGATAAACCCGCCGCTACATCCGCGCCCGAAACTGAGGCATTACCAATCACAAATGAAAAAGCTGTCTCATTCGTCTCCATTTCCACGTGTGGTTTGTGCCACACTGGGCGAACATGCACAGGAGGCCCTGCGTTTTCGACCCGGCGCGGCGTATAATTTTCGGAACGAAGCCTAGCAACCCTTTAGAATCAACGAGATTAGAAAGTTCTAATGATCGCAGTCATGAGGCGCCACCTTATCGTACTGCTTGCCTCGATTGCCGCGCCGCTGCTTTTGTGGCGCGCCGTAACACGGGCCCAGCCGGCGGGGCGGACCTATTACGTGGATTGTTCGGCGGCTGAGCAAGGTAACGGCAGCCGCTCGCGGCCCTGGAACACGCTCGCCTCTGCAAATTCATTCCACTTCACTCCCGACGACCAGCTTCTCTTGAGGCGCGGCGCCACGTGCAAGGGGCTGCTTCATCCCCTTGGCTCGGGAACTCCCGGCGCTCCGATTGTCGTGAGCGCGTACGGCAAGGGCCGCCGGCCCATCATCGATGGCGGGGAGAATCTTGCCGCAGTCGAGCTCTTCGATCAGTCAGGCTGGGAAATCCGCGGCCTGGAGGTAATGGGCGGAGACCGATACGGCATCTTCATTGGCGGGAAGACACCGCATCTCCATCTCGCCCACATTGTCCTGGCAAATCTGGACGTCCACGGCGCGCATTATACTGCTCCGCGCCGGTCGGACTCGGGCGAGGTTTTTCTAAGCCCACGCGGGCTGGGAGAAGCGCTGGACGACGTGCTCATTGAGCACGTGATTGCCCACGACACGAAGGCTTCCGAGGGGATCATCGTCAACGCCGGCGGAGCTTTCCAAGGAAACCGGCAGACGCTGGGCTCGAATATTGTCGTCGAGAATTCTACGGTCCACAACGTGTATGGCGACGGGCTTCTCGTTACCGAGGCCCAGCACGCCGTGATCCGGGACAACATTGTCTACCAGACCGGCTTGTGCCGCGCGTGCACCGGCACCACTCCCAGCGGGCTATGGGAGTGGTACTGCCATTACTGCATCGTCGAGGGCAATGAGTCTTATTCCAACCACAGTTGGAATCAGCACGACGGAGGAGATTTCGACATCGATTACTACAACACGCACAACATCGTCGAGTACAACTACGGGCACGATTCGGATGGATACTGCATTTCGTTCTTTGGCGCGGGTGGAACGGCCGATGTCGATAACGTTTTCCGGTACAACATCTGCGCGAACAACGGGCGCAAGGCCTCGAACGCGGGCCAGGGGGATGTGCTGGTCAGCACCTGGAACGGCGGCTCAATCGATGGGATGGAGATTTACAACAACACGTTTTATTGGAACCCGGCGACGAACGCCCCGGCGTTCAACCTGAGCGGAGCCCATTTTTCCGGCTCCCTGCCGCGGTTTATCAAGAACAACATCGTGATCTCCACCTCCGGCGCGTTTCTCGATGCCACCTCCGCCGTTCAGTTCAACCACAACCTCTACTCGACCGCCGCGCACTCGCCCGCGTGGCGCTACGACGGGGAAAATTACCTGAGCTTCAGCGCCTATCGCGCCGCGAGTCACCAGGACGGCCAAAGTTTGTTGGCTGATCCGCGCCTGCGCGACCCGGAGTACCACGCGGCCGGCCGCCCTGGCGTTGCCTTCACGCTGCTGCCCGGCTCGCCCGCACTGGACGCGGGCGCGAACGTATGCGCCGGCGTCCATGGATGCTCGATGGGCGCGCGCGACTTTTGGGGCCATCCGTTGTCTCCCGGCGCGGCAATCAACATCGGCGCCGGCCAGGCGCCATGAGACTCGGCTGCCAATGGCTTAACCTCACGGGCTCGGAATGATGCCAGAAGCGCCTTTTCAATACTGTGTTAAATGATGCGCGGCCGTGCCACTTGCGCTCTGGCCGGCGAACCCTTAGGGGAAAGGCGCGAGTTCTCAGCGCGGCTTACTTTCATGTGCCGGATCATGGCAGCCTTGGCCGCCTGCGGGTCACGATCCTGAAGCGCCTCATAGATTTCTTCGTGCAGGCGCCAAATCCTTGCCAGGTCGCTGTAGTGCTGGGCCACATCCCGGCTGTGCTCGAACAGTTTTTCCAGCACCACGGACATCATTCGTTTCAGTACGTCGTTACCGCAGGCTCGCATGATGGAGAGGTGGAATTCGAGATCGTGCTCCAGGAACCGAAAGCGATCTCCCAGGCTTCCTTTCATTTCCCGGAGCTGCCCGCGAATTCGAAGCTGGTCATCGCGCGAGGCGCGCGTCGCAGCAAGCGAGGCCACGACCGGCTCGATGGCAGAGCGCGCTTCAGCGAGCTCAACCAGATCCAGGCTCTCCTGGAGTGTCAAAATTTGGTCCGGGAGACTTAGAACCCTGCTCAGCGAGGCTGCCAGGTAAGTGCCGTCGCCCTGCTTTGACTTAACAATTCCGAGGATGGCAAGCCCTCTTAAAACTTCGCGGACGGAAGGCCGGCTGACATGCAGCAGCGTGGCGAGATCGCGCTCCGAGGGCAATCGGGCGCCCACTTTCAGGTGCTTCTGTTCCAGAAATGCTTTGAGCCGCGATAGGATCTGCTCATTAATCCCGGTCCTTTCGATCGGGCGCAGCAGCCGTGCAGACTCCTCCCTGCGTTCTCGAAAGCCCTCCATCGCTATGGCCGTAGATCGGGTCATCCAAACCCCTTGATTTTATCACAGCGTTGCGCTGCCGCCGCTGCGGGCCTGGAATGCCGATAACGGTCTTGACAAGGCGTTGCCAATGGTATATGGTCTGTCCACTTACCAATTGGGAGCTCGAAATTGGCGGGAGCCGCCTGCGTAAACTTTTCAGTTCGTCCCGGAGGTGAACTATGAAAGGCTGCAAAACGTGGATGCTGGGCGTAGATGATGAAGTTGCGAGCCGGGTGATAACCTCCTTGAGGTGGCTAAATTCTGTCGAGGAGGTTCGGACGGCATGGCCTCGTGTCCTGCGTTCACTGTGGGAGCGAGTTCGACCATTGATAGGATGGTCCGGCCTCTTTAGCCCTTCCCAACCACTCGGCGTAAAAAGGGGCCGCCCTCGCGAGCAACATACCGGCTTGACTCTTCTTCGTCCTGCAGTCAGTGGGTTTCTGCTCGTTGTACTAATGTCAACCGTGAGTCCGACAGTCGCCCAACAAATCGCATCCGCGACAATCTTCGGGTCGGTACGGGACGCTTCGGGAGCCATCATTCCGGGTGTATCTGTT
>JBOGJW010000140.1:0-2725 GCA_050745245.1 Terriglobia bacterium
CGGTTATGGAGTAGCCCCCCGAAGTGTACGTAAGCTGCGGGCCGTATGCGCCGCTCAGCCCTTGGCTGAAATTGTAGTTGATTGTTCCCGCCCAGGCCGGCGCCGTCATCATCAACATGCCTGCAATCACCGCTGCTATTTTAATCCGCATTAATCCCCTCCAAGCGAGACCGAGTTTTTTGTCCGCGGGCGCCGCCGCGCCGCTTCGAATCGGTACGATTTCGCAGGCACTTATCGGCTCGCATAATGTTAGAGCAACCCTGTTGCCAAACCCTGCGGTCGCGCCGAGCGCGTGCTGTTTCAATCAGTTCTCGATGACAACGAACGCAGAGGGCTGAAGCAAATGAGGAGTTTCAAGGAATACGAGGGGCAAAGATGCTACCGGAGAGGGCGCAGAGGTGAAAAGTTTTTCCTAATACTCGCGCGAGAGATGGCGGGACTACCCGAGGTGAATTATTTGTTAGAACTCGCTCACAAAGCGGGAAGGGTCGCAGGCTGGCCGCTCTCCCGAATCATGACGGCGAGGAACTTCGCTGGCCGCGTCCGGCTCAGGTTGCGGCAGACGGCGTGGACGTGCATTGCGGGCTCGTAAAACGCCTGGCCCTGGGAATATTTCCTCGCCGAGTCAGGCAGGAACTGCATCATGAATGAGCCTTCCAGAATGTAACCAAACACCGGGCCTGGGTGGCGGTGCGGTTTGCCGCTCTCGCCGGGACGAAATTCAATCAGGTCCATGCTCACAATCTTGTGATCATCGCCCGTAAGGGGCTCCTTCAGCAGCGTTCCTGAGTGAGCCGTCATGGTGTCGAACGGCGACGCCGCGGCCGTCGAGGCTGCCCACGCCGCGAGACACGCGGGAAAAGCGCCCGCCAGCCTGGTGATCGTTTGTCGTCTGCTGATCATGTGTATACCTCCCGCTTAGAGCCCAAATGGGCTGTCATGCTGATTCCCAAGTCGAGCGAAATCCCAGGGATCTCAGCTCAGAATGACAGGTGTCTTTATTGGATCTTCTTGATCTGCGCGATGTCCTCGCTGACGGGCAGCCGCACCTTGTAGTTGGTCGAGACGTGAATCCAGCGAATCGTTCCGGATTTATCGATCAGCACCAGTGTCGCCATGTCAAATGGCCCCTTGTGCGGGCCTACCTTGAGGCTCAGACCGGTTCCGTACAGGTTCAGGACCGCACGCTGCGAGTCCGAGAGCACCGGGAAGGGTATTCTGAGCTCTTGCTTCACCAGGCGCGCTTTGGCCAGCGGATCAACGCTGAGGGCGACGATAACAGTGTTGAGAGATCGAATCTCGTCGTAATGGCTCACGAACTCGCCGAGCTCGTGCATGCAGTACGCTCACCAATAGCCTTCGTAAAAGTCGACAAGCACGTTCTGGCCGGCGAATTGGGAAAGGCTCACAAGCCCGCCGCCCGCCGATGGAAGGGTGAAGCCCGGCGCCTTCTCGCCCACGTGAACGTGAAGCGCCGGCTGCGGCGCCGCCCGCAATTGGCCGGCCGGGAGCGCGAGCAGGATCGCGCCCGCAATCAGAAGCATCGCGAGCACCCTTTCCCTAAAGTTGTTCATTGTTTCTCCTCCTTCGCTTGCTGCGCCGGCCAGCGTTCCTACATCGCCCAGTGTTATTTTGTACCCCGGCGACGCCGGGTGTCAAAAGAAACCGGGCGCAGAGGCCGCACACATCGCCGGGTGGCGCAGCGCGGCGGAGCCGCAACCAAGCCGCAACGAAGGGGGCTGGCAATATTGTGTAATTGGTTGACGTGACCCATTCGGTGAACTATCCTTCACCCTTTCGTGCAAATCGCGCTCGGAGCGCCTGCAATATCCGGGAAGCGCACCAGGAATCGAAAATCTCAAGCTTGTTGGAGGATTCACTTGCCCATGCGACGACTCACCCTCGCGCTCGTACTTCTGCTGCCCTGTTCCTTTCTCGGCGCGGCAACGCTTCCGCTGATCCCTTATCCCCGGCAGTTGCAAGCCAGCGCAGGCGCATTCCAGACAAAAGACCGTATTGCAATCGGCGTCACGAGTAAATCGGATGCCGACCGGTTTGCCGCAAGCCTCTTGGCTGGCGATCTCAGCTCTATTGATAACGTCGAGGCGGAGGTGAAATCGCACGCCTCGGGTTCGCCGCGGATCGTGCTTGCTCGCGCGGACAGCCGCGATGGGCAGCGCATTCTCGAGCAGGCGGGGCTCACATTCCCCACTCAGGCAAATGAGGAAGGCTATATCTTGGTGATTACGCCACGCGAGGCCGTGGTGGTGGGCAAAACGGCAGCCGGAGTTTTTTACGGTGTTCAGACTCTCCGGCAGTTGCTTCACCCAGCGCCCGGCGGCGGCGCCGAATCACCTGCGCTTCGCGTCGTGGACTGGCCCGCGCTGCGCTGGCGCGGTGTGAGCGTGGATATCAGCAGGGCCGCAATCCCAACGCTGAAGTCGATCGAGCGGGAAATCGCGACTCTGGCCGAATTCAAGGTCAACCTCTACTCGCTCTATATGGAAAATACCTACGACTATCCCGATCTTCCGCTCGTCGCGCAGCCCGGCGGCGCGATCACGCCCGAAGAAGCGCGCCAGATTGTAGCCTTCGCGCAGCACTACCACGTAGTGGTGGTTCCGGAGCAGGAGTCGTTTGGGCACCTGCACCGGGCGCTGCAATACGAGCGCTTTCAGAATATGGTGGAAGTCCCCTACGGGCACGTGCTCTCTCCCACCATGCC
>JBOGJW010000141.1:0-4430 GCA_050745245.1 Terriglobia bacterium
GCAGCTTTATCTCAGCAACTGCTCCAGTTGCCACAAGGCAGATCTCGCCGGCAGCCCCCCGGAGTTCCCATCCCTCAGAAATATTGGTAACAAATATAGCTCTACGGAAGTGGCGGAGATCGTCCGGCAGGGCAGCGGACGGATGCCGTCTTTTGGACAATTGGGCGGACCGGCAATCCATGCGATTGCCGCCTATTTGACCACGGGGAAGGAAATCATCGCAAAATCCGGATGGAACGAGTCCACATCGGGTCCCTGGCTGAAGTACAGGATTGACGGCTACAACAAATTTCTGGACCCGGATGGTTACCCCGCCAACAAGCCGCCGTGGGGAACTCTCAACGCCATCAATCTCAGCACCGGCAAGTTCGCGTGGCGCATGCCTTTCGGTGATTACCCCGCGCTCGCGCAAAAAGGACTCGACGACACCGGTTGCCAGAATTTCGGAGGGCCGCTGGTGACCAGTGGAGGTCTTCTGTTCATCGGAGCAACTGACTACGACCGCAAGTTCCGGGCGTTCGACAAGGCGACTGGCAAGCTGCTGTGGAAGACGACGCTTCCCGCGGCAGGAAACGCCACGCCTGCCACTTACGAGATAAATGGGAGACAGTTTATCGTGATCGCTGCGGGCGGCGGCGAATGGGGAGCGCCCTCGGGCGGCGACTACGTGGCTTTCGCGCTGCCCCAGTAATCTGTGGCGCCGCTGTCTCGCCGGACTGGTAATTTTGGGAAGGGCTTCTCGTGTGCTGTCGATCATTAAATATTTCTAATAAAGCCTGGCTGTTGATTCTAAAGGCTCGGTAGGCTTCGTTCCGAAAAAGCAATCTTCTTTTGTACCTTTCGGGGTGCAATTCCGGCTCGTTCCGAATTGCTGGCGCCGCATCTTCGCTTTCGGCTGCTTCCTCTCCATGCTCGCGCTCTCCCGTCCAGTGTGGCACAAGGCAAACAGGAATGGAGACGAGTGGGAACGATGAGACAGCTTTTTTCATTGGAGATTTGTGATTGGTGATTGATACTGGCCTACTCTGGGCCGATGCGAGGTGGTGATGAAGACGCTCTCCGCCCGACAGTTCGAAGAGACACAATTGGCCGGGATGAGTCTTCCGGAATTGCGCCGCAGCTTTCACCGCGAACTGTTTGAGGTGGCGCTTCCTTTTTGGGACCAACACGGAATTGATCATGAAAACGGCGGCATCATGTGCGCGCTCGACTATGACGGCACGCGGCGTAGCACCGAGAAAGTGCTCTGGTTTCAGGGCCGCGCCATATGGGTTTACAGTTTCCTCTACAACCACTTCGGCCGCGACCCCCGTCACCTGGAAGTCGCGCGGAAGACGAAGGAATTCGTGCTACAGCACGCGCTTCAGCCGGACGGCTGGTTTGCCGAGAAACTGTCGCGCGAAGGCACGATCCTGAAGCCGTTTAGCGGCGACACGGAGGGCATGTACTTCGTTGCCGAGGGCCTGCAGGAATACGCCGCGGCGGCAGGCGACGAGCAATGCCGCGAGACGGCCTCCAGCCTGCTGAAGAAGCTTTTCAGATGTTTCGACAGCCCGGATTTTCGCTACCGCGGCGCGGATTTCCCGTATCTGTGGAACACCCAACAAGCGGTGCGGCCACTAGGTTTGTGGATGGTCATCCTTTATATGGCCACGCAGATGCTCCGGCGGTGGGATGACGCGGAGATCAAGGCCATCGCGGACTCTGCGCTCGATGCCGTCGTCAGCAGGCATTACAACCCCGAGATCGGCTTGAACACAGAAATGTTGTACTTTGACTTTAGCCGGCCGAAGGAAGAGGAGCGTAAATCGCGTTTTGGCCATTGCGTGGAGGCGCTGTGGATGGCTCTGGAAGAGGCGGCGCGGCGCGGCGATGATGCCTTGTGGGACACCTGCGCCACGCGCATCCGCCGTCATCTCGACGCGGGCTGGGACCACATTTACGGCGGCCTCTGCCAGTGGGTGAACGTGGACCAACCGGGCTATCAATGGCCGGTTGAGGATCCGCTCGGCACGGGCCTTGAGTTGCGCTTCAGCGGCGAGTATGAGTACATGAAAGCCCATTGGGCCCTCGACGAGACCCTGATCGCCACGCTCAAAGTGTACGAGCGCACCGGCTCGGCATGGGCGGCCGAGTACTTCACCAGGGCGCTTGAAACGCTCAGCGAGAAGTTCAGGAAACCGGGCCGCGCGGGCAGCATGCTTTTTGCCGGCCGCCGGATGACGTGGCAGCCACACGTCTTCCGCCAGGATAACTATCATCCGCTGCGCCGACTGATGCTGTGTATTCTCACCCTGGACGACATGATCCGGCGCGAGGCAGGGCGAGTCTAGTGGCGGGTTTATCCTGCCAGCCCAAGATGGCGGCATAAAGCCGCCTCTACGCGCCCAAAACTGAAAACAAGGAGCAGTTCACATGACCGCGTTAGAGATTGCAAACAGCGGCTCACCACGCGAGCTTCCGCTTTACGCTAACGGAGAATGGCGTCATTCAAAGACAGGCGAGTACCTCCCAGTAACCAATCCGGCCAGCGGAGAGGTTATAGCTCGCGCCCCCGCCACCACGGCGGAGGATATCGACCTCGCGGTGCAAGCAGCCGCGGCGGCCTTTCCGGAATGGCGCCGCACGCCGCCGGAAGATCGCATTCAATTCCTTTTCAAACTGAAGCGACTCCTCGAAG
The DNA here is from genome assembly GCA_050745245.1 of Terriglobia bacterium. Classification (GTDB taxonomy): domain Bacteria; phylum Acidobacteriota; class Terriglobia; order UBA7540; family UBA7540; genus RH2-MAG17b. Next base: position 2,681 of record JBOGJW010000141.1, read on the forward strand.
AAAATTTTGAGAATCTGGCCCGGATCATCACCACCGAGAACGGAAAGGCACTGGCGGAATCACGCTGTGAGATACGGCGAGCTATTGAAAATGTGGAGGTCGCGTGCGGGATTCCTACGCTGATGCAGGGTTACAACCTGGAAGACGTAGCGCGCGGCATTGACGAGACGATGATCCGCCAGCCGCTGGGTGTGGTCGCCGCCATCACGCCTTTCAATTTTCCGGCAATGATTCCGTTTTGGTTCCTGCCGTACGCCATTGCGTGCGGGAATACGTTCATTTTGAAGCCTTCAGAGAAGGTTCCGCTCTCGGCCCAGTACACTTTTGAATTGATGGAGCAATTGAAACTGCCGCCGGGAATTGTGAATCTCGTCCACGGCGCAAAGCCTGCCGTGGACGCTCTGCTAAATCACCCTGGCGTCCGAGCGATCAGTTTTGTGGGCTCCACTCCAATTGCGAAATACGTTTATGCCCAAGCCGCGGCCAGCGGGAAGCGCGTGCAATGCCAGGGTGGTGCAAAAAACCACGTGCTGGTCTTGCCTGACGCCGATATCGAAATGGCGGCGCGCGTGGTGAGCGAGAGCGCCTTTGGGTGCGCCGGACAGCGCTGCCTGGCGGTTTCCGTAGCCGTAACGGTTGGCGACGCGCAGCGCGCCTTTAGTGATCGGCTGGCGCAGGCCGCCAGCTCCATCCGTGTGGGAAATGGGTTGGACGAAAAGGTTCAAATGGGGCCCGTGATCACACCCGAAAGCAAAACACGGATCGAAGGGCTTATTGCGCATGCCGCCAGCGCGGGAGCCGCCGTGCTGCTCGACGGACGCCAGGCGGCAATCGGAAATGGCCGAGGCAATTTCCTCAAGCCCACTTTGCTGGACGAGGTATCCGCAGCGACCGGACTTTCGAACACTGAGATATTCGGCCCGGTGCTCAGCCTCGTACACGCGCGAACCCTGGAGGAGGGCATTGAAATTCTGTCGCGCAGCACCTATGGCAACCAGGCCTCAATTTTCACCAGCAGCGGCGCCGCGGCGCGCAGGTTCCGGTACGAAGTCCCGGCCGGCAATATTGGCGTCAACATCGGCGTGGCGGCTCCGATGGCATACTTCCCGTTCACGGGCTGGCGAGACAGTTTCTTCGGGATCTTGCACGGCCAGGGGCGGGATGCCGTTGAGTTTTATACCGAACAGAAGGTCGTGATCGAGCGTTGGCCGAAAGAAGCCTCACAACGATTTTGAATGTCCGGCTCGCGTATAGAGCGCTTGGAGTACCCACATCAAACCGGGAATCTCGAACTCGCGCCGATGGACGCTCGTCGGCCTGCTTTTCCTTGCCGCCCTCATCAATTATCTGGACCGCGCAACGATCTCCGTGGCGCTGCCTGCCATTTCCGTCGACTTCTCGCTGACACCTGCCTCCGAAGGACTCCTGCTTTCCGCGTTCTTCTGGTCTTATGCGCTGATGCAAATCCCGATGGGATGGCTCGCCGACCGCTGGAGCGTGCGCTGGCTCTATGCCGGGGCCTTCGCCGTTCTGTCACTCGCCTGCGGGCTGACGGGAATCGTGGGAAGCTTTGCGATGCTGATTCTCCTCCGCATCCTGCTTGGCATCGGCGCGTCGATATACATGCCAGGAAGCACCAAGGTGGTCAGCGAGTGTTTTCCTCCCCAGGAGCGAGCATTGCCGTCGGGCGTATTCGACTCGGGCACCAACGCGGGAATCGTGGTCGGCATGTTGCTGGTCGCTTTCCTGG
>JBOGJW010000142.1:0-5062 GCA_050745245.1 Terriglobia bacterium
CGGTCGCCGCGGCGACCTCGCTCAGAATGACAGTGGGTTTGCTTGCGGCTCTGCCCCGCTGCGCTACAAATCATGGCGCGAGCCAGTGAGGGGCGCCGGTCGAGATTTTCAGGTTAGACTCCAAGGCAGGGTGCGGAGAAGATCGAATTTATGCGTGTGTTGATTGCGGAGGATGACCCTGTCTCGCGGCACGTGCTCGAGGCCTACCTGACGAAGTGGGGCTACGAAATTTGGGTCGCCCACGATGGTCGGGAAGCTCTCGAGTCGCTCCAGCGCGAGGATGCCCCGAAACTCGCCATCCTGGACTGGATGATGCCCGGGATCGATGGCGTGGAGATCGTGCGCCAACTGCGGGAGCGGGCCGCCTTGCACTACATTTACGTTCTCCTGCTCACCGCCAAGGGCCAGAAGGAGGACTTGGTTGAGGGCCTGGACGCCGGGGCAGACGATTACCTGACCAAGCCGTTCAACGCCCACGAGCTGCAGGCGCGCCTGAAGACCGGCAACCGAATCCTGGAGCTGCAGGACAAGCTGCTCGAAGCACAGCAGGCGCTGCGTGAGGAAGCCACGCACGATCATTTAACCCGGGCGTGGAACCGCGCCGGAATTCTTGAAATCCTCGACCGCGAATTCGCGCGCGCCTCGCGCGTGGGCACATCAGTAGCCATCGCCATGGCCGATCTCGACCACTTCAAACAGATCAATGATACGCGCGGCCACCAGGCGGGCGACGACGTACTGCGCGAGATGGCTCGCCGCATGACGGCCTCGATTCGGCCCTATGACTCGCTTGGCCGTTACGGCGGCGAAGAGTTTGTGGTCGTTTTGCCGGAATGCTCCGCCTCGAGTGCCTTCCAGCAGGCGGAGCGGCTGCGGCGCGATCTTGGCTCAAACCCGGTCCAGACCTGCGCCGGGCCGGTCTCGGTCAGTGCGAGCGTGGGCGTGGCAGCCACGGATCAGGCCGATTGCTCGGGATACGCCGCCCTCCTGCAAGCTGCCGACCTGGCGCTCTATCGCGCCAAGGCAGCCGGCCGCAATCGCATCATGCTCGCGGCTCCGGATGAAGTGAACCCGCGCGCGCTCCACCTCGCGCGATGAGTTCCCAGCCAGGTTAGGCCCTCCTCGCACAGCCCGCACACGCCCTATTCCCTTATGCGCGCAATAAAGCCTTTTGATTGGTCTTGACGCATTTGCGGGCGATATAATCGGCTTCGCCTCTCTCAGTTTCGGGAGCGTAGAGGTGGCTTTACGCCGCCATTTTTGGGCTGGCGGGATAAACCCGCCCCCACATTCGAGCCCGAAAACTGATCACAGTCCACCGGAGAAACCGAATGCGAACGCTGGCGACCCGCTTCTGGATTCCTACCCTCATGCTGCTCCTCCTGGCCGCGCCAGCCGGGTGCGCCCAGTCCGCCTCGGCTAGCGGGCTAGCTGTCTCCGCGAGCGCTTCTCCAGCAGTCGAAGCCCGGCTTGAATCCCTCGAGCGGCAGGTGTCGCAGGCGCAGAGCGCCGGGGACAACGCCTGGGTGCTCTTCAGCGCCGCGCTGGTGCTCCTGATGACGGGGCCCGGCCTGGCGCTGTTTTACGGCGGGCTGGTTCGCAAGAAGAACGTGCTCGGCACGATGATGCAAAGCTTCACGCTGATGGCCATCATCACAGTGCTCTGGGCGCTGATCGGTTACAGCCTCTGCTTTCACACGGGAAGCCGGGTGTTCGGCTCGCTGGGCTACGCTTTCCTGCATCACGTGGGCGGAGCGCCCAACGCCGCCTATGCGCCCACCATCCCGCAGCAGAGCTATGCGCTGTTTCAGCTCATGTTCGCCATCATCACGCCGGCGCTGATTACCGGCGCGTTCGCCGAGCGGATTAAATTCAGCGCCATGGTGGCGTTTATGATCCTGTGGTCGATTTTCGTGTACGACCCCATGGCTCACATGGTGTGGGGAAACGGCGGCCTGCTCAGTGCGACGCTGGGCGGCCTGGTGCCGACACTGGATTTTGCTGGCGGCACCGTGGTGCACATCACCTCGGGGGTGTCAGCGCTCGTCTGCGCGCTGTATCTTGGAAAGCGAGTGGGCTATCCCGCAGAGCCCATGCCGCCGCACAACGTGGTGCTCAGTTTTATCGGCGCATGCCTGCTTTGGGTGGGCTGGTTCGGGTTTAACGCCGGCAGCGCGCTGGCAGCGGGAAGCCTGGCGAGCTCCGCCTTTTTAGCGACGCAGATGGGCGCGGCGGCGGCGGCGCTGGGCTGGATGGGCGCTGAATGGATCCGGCATAAGCGGCCGAGCGTGCTGGGCGCGATCTCGGGGGCCGTCGCGGGCCTGGTGGCCATCACGCCGGCGTCGGGTTATGTGGGCCCGATGGCCTCGCTCGCGATCGGCGCAATCGCCGGCGTCGTGTGCTTCTTTATGGTCTCGAAGGTGAAACACCGGTTCGGCTACGATGACTCGCTTGATGCGTTCGGCGTGCACGGAATCGGCGGTACCGTCGGCGCGCTGCTCACTGGCGTATTCGCCAGCAGCGCCATCAACCCGGTCTTCAGGGATCGCGCGGGCCGCGTGCTGCCTTCCGGATGGGTGGATGGTCATCCGGGGCAGATCCTCAACCAATTCATCGCCGTGGTCATCGCGTGGGTGCTCGCCGGCGTGGTCACGGCAATCCTTCTGAAGATCATCGACGTCGTGATCGGAATTCGAGTGGACACCGAGGATGAAGTCCAGGGGCTTGACCTCTCGCAGCATGGCGAGGAAGCGTATAATCTGGAAGGTTGACCCGCGGATTCCGCGAGCGAGGCGCGCGTGATGAAAAAGCTCGAGGCCATTATTCAGACTTCACGGCTGAACGCGGTGAAGGAGGCGCTCCAGGAAGCCGGAGTGGATGGCATGACGGTCTCAGAAGTACGCGGGCACGGGCGGCAGAAGGGCCATACCGAGGTTTACCGCGGCAACGAATACACCGTAGACCTGCTCCCGAAAATCAAAATCGAGACGATCCTTCCGGACGCCATGGTAAACACCGCTGTCGAGGCCATCCTGAAAACGGCCAAGACCGGAAAAATTGGCGACGGAAAGATTTTTATCTCCGGAATCGAAGAGGCCATCCGGATTCGCAACGAAGAGCGGGGCGATTCGGCGCTTTAGCAGGCGCGAAGTGGCCGGGGTGCCACACCGCCCGGCTGTGTCATCCTGAGCGAAGCGAAGAACCGCTGTATTTTGCTGCATCCGAAGAAATGCAGGGATTCTTCGCTCGGTCGCCGCCGCGACCTCACTTAGAATGACAGCGCGTTTGCTTGCGGCTCTGGCCCGCTGCGGAAGAATCATATGACTACATACAAATACCTGATCGTAGGCGGAGGGATGACCGCGGCAGCGGCGGTGGAGGGTATCCGCGCGGCTGACACGAGTGGCTCAATCGGCGTGATCGGAGCCGAACCCGATCCACCGTACAACCGCCCGCCGCTGTCGAAGGGGCTCTGGAAAGGTGAATCGGAGGACGGCATCTGGCGCGGGACGGAAAAGCAGGGCGTCAAGCTTCATCGCGGGCGAACCGTTCAGGCGCTCGACCTCGGCGCGAAGAGCGCTACAGACGACACGGGCGCCGTACACGAGTTTGAAAAGCTCCTCCTCGCCACCGGCGCTACGCCTCGCCGGCTCCCATTCGGCGGCGACTCGATAATTTACTTCCGCACGTTCCAAGACTATCGCGCGCTTCGCTCGCTTACCGAGAAAGGGCAGCGCTTCGCAGTAATCGGCGGCGGATTCATCGGCTGGGAGATTGCCGCCGCGCTGGCTATGAATGACCGGCAGGTGACGATGATCTTTCCCGATGACGCGATCGGGAGCCACATCTACCCGCAGGGACTGGCGCTGTCCCTCAGCGCGTATTACAGGGAAAAAGGTGTAGAGATAATCTCCGGCGACACGGCCATGGGCATCGAGAAGACCAGCCAGAGTCTGAAGCTCAAAACCAAAAACGGGCGCGATCTCGTGGTAGACGGCGTGGTTGCCGGCATTGGCGTAACTCCTAACGTGGCTCTGGCTCAGGCAGCCGGTCTGCACATCGAAAACGGCATTGTCGTTGACGAGCACCTGCGCACCAGCAATCCTGATGTCTATGCGGCCGGCGACGTCGCTAATTTCTTCAATCCGGCTCTCGGAAAACGCATTCGCGTCGAGCACGAAGATAACGCGAATACCATGGGGCGGGCGGCGGGGAAAGCTATGGCCAGCCAGCCGGGCGCTTACCAACATCTGCCATTCTTCTACTCGGATTTGTTCGAGCTTGGCTACGAAGCCGTGGGGGATCTGGACCCAGAACTGGAGATCGCCGAGGATTGGAAAGAGCCGTATCGCGAGGGCGTCGTTTATTATCTGCGCGACGGAAGAGTGCGCGGGGTGCTGCTCTGGAACATCTTTGGCCAGGTGGATCCGGCCCGGGAGCTGATCGGAGAGCCCGGACCGTTCCGCGCCGGCGATCTCAAGGGCCGCCTGCCCAAAGCGGGGTAAAGGTGAACCCAGCGGGGAACATCCCGGCTGCGATGATGCCCCCGTGACTGGGTATCACCGGAGGGTCACTCGGCGTGCTGGTTCGCACGCTCGCCCTGGGCCTAGGAGCGCGTGGCGCTGCCTTTCACACCAACCAAACAGGCTTTCGACCGCCCGCGCAAACCTGGGGAGTTCCTTATCGCTAATCTCGATTTGGCTCCCGCCTTCTTCCCACACGCACACTCCCCGATGTGCAGCTTGGCCGCGCATACTGTGCAGCGACCTCACGAGATTCGCCGATTGTGGATCACAATCATCAAACGATTCGCCCCCCAGATCGCGTACCAGCTTCAGTGAACCGACGAAGGTGGGCCTAATGTGGTTCTGGAAAACCTTCCGGAATGTGTGATCCCTCGCCTCGGTAAGCGCATATATCAGGGCCTGCACTTCGATCTCACAACACACGCCGAGCACTATAACTGCTTGAGTGACGTTCCCTTCAGAAATCTCACCTAACGCGTCACAAAAGAAAATCCGCGTCGGAGTTGGCTTCTCGCCCCGTGAAAGCTTTGGGCCGA
>JBOGJW010000143.1:0-6372 GCA_050745245.1 Terriglobia bacterium
CGCCGCTACAGCGCAGATCCCGGCGATGGGGACATCGCCGCTACAAGTTTTTCGGTTTCAGCTCCCCGACAATGAACCAGTAGGAGGCGAGGCCCGCCAGGAGCACAATGACCGCGAGGTCAAATCCCGGCGAGTAGGAGCCGGTGCGGCTGATCAGGATTCCGGTAAGCAGCGGGGCAAGAATGCCGGCGATGTTGCCACAGAAGTTTTCGACCCCGGTCCACAACCCCACCTGGTCGGGGGGCGCGCAACACTGGAGAATCACAATCAGGTTTCCGGTGGAAAGGCCCACCAGGGAAGCGCCGATGAGCAGCAGCACGGCGGTTTGAGCGCTCGCGGCGTGCTCGGCGGGAATCAGCAGAAGACCGGTGAGAAACCCTGCAGTCACCAGGCCCTTGCGCGTGCGCGTTTCGCTAAAGCCCAGGCGGATGAGGCGGTCGGCGAGCCATCCTCCGACCGGCTCGCTGACGCCGAACACAAGAAACGGCGCCGCAGCATACAGGCCCGCCTTGAGCACGGTAAGATGGCGCGCGGTCACCAGGTAATCCGGAATCCAGGTCACAAACAGGTACCAGTAGTAATCGAAGCAGAAGAAACCGATACAGATGCCGGCGAGATCGCGGTTGGTGACCAGCTTTTTCACTCCGGCGGACCACCGGGCCAGCGCGCTTCCACTCGCTTCGCTCGCACGCGGGGCGGGAAGACTGCCGTCCGCGCGCGCCGCATCCCCGCTCACGAGGCTGCCGTAACCACCGCGGACGTGCGACGGGAATACCGCGAACCACGGAATCAGCCAGAGCAGCGCCACGAAACCGATAATCACGAAAGAAATGCGCCAGCCAAAGGGAATAATCAACAGCGGCAGCAGCACGAGCCCGATCGCCATTCCGCACCGCGTCCCAAAGTCGAAGATGCCGGAAGGAAACCCGCGCTCTTCGGGCGAAAAGAGCAGCGTCACGATCTTTGTGCCGCCGGGAAGATAAATCGACTCGCCGATTCCTAGCAAAATCCGCGTGAGAATCAGGACGAGCAGGCTCTTGGCGGCGCCCGCGAGCCCCTGCGCGAATGACCAGATGGCGAACGTCGCCGCGTAAAGCCACTTCAGGTTAAAGCGGTCGGCCGACCAGCCAATCGGAATCTGCATCAGCGCGTAAGACCAGAAAAAGGCCGAAAGCAGCACGCCCTCGCTCGTGGGTCCGAGATGGAGGTCGCGCCCGATGAGCGGCAGCGCGATCGAAATGGTTGCGCGGTCCAGGTAATTGATGAGCGATGCAACGAAAAGCAAGCCCACAATGGACCAGCGCCGGGCGTTGGTCATCGTGGCGGAGCGGGGCCGCGCTGCGCGGGTGACTCCTTCTTTTCCGTCGTGCATCCATCCTCCCGGCGAAGCAAGTTCCTGGAAGCTTATCGCAATTGCGATTTCGCGCAAAGGGCCCGCTGGGAAAATAATCGAATTCCCGTCGCGATGCGCTGCTTCGGGGGGTTGAAAAAAGGGCCGTTCTATCGCAAATTAGTCCAGAGAATCATTCGTTGCCGGTCGCGCGTCAGAACCGGAGAGAACTGGAAATCGTGAACCGTGAAGCATGCGGGGGTGACCTATGGCAGTTTGTCCGGAATGCGATGCCACTATCGATGTAGAAGATGACGAGGTTGAGGAGGGGCAGACCTTGGACTGCCCGGAGTGCGGAGCCGAGCTTGAGGTGGTGAGTACTAATCCGGTGGAGCTGAACCCACTCGAGGAGAGTGAAGAGGGCGAGAATGGCGAGGATTGGTAGCTCCAGAGGGGATGCGCTGAGATCGTGCGCTCGGAGGGGCGCCGCCCTGTGCGTCTGCGCCATTCTGCTTGGCGCGGCCTTCCTCAGCGCAAAGCAGAAGCCGCCCCTCACCAAGACGGTTTCCGGCGCGGTTCTTAAATCCTCGAGCCAAGGCGTCACCGGCGCTTCCGTCCTGCTGACCGACATGCAGACGCACGTTACCAGCGCTACCTACAGCGGCGCCAACGGCCTTTATTCATTTCCTGGTCTGAACCCCAATCATGATTATCAGATTCAGGCAAAATATCACGGCAGAAGCTCCGACGTACGCGAGGTCAGCTCGTTTGACACTCGCGTGCGCGCGGTGATTAATCTCGTCCTCAACCCTCCCTCCAAGGATACCGGGGCTGCTTCCGCGCCGAAGTGAAGCACGCACGCTATGGCAGCACCTGGACTCGCACCAGCCGCCGTCCTACTCGCAAAACGAATCCCGTGCCAGCGTAGCGGGCGGGATCGATTTCCACGGCGGGATCGGTGAGGCGCTCCCAGTTGGGAGGATCACCGGCCGCATCCGCCACGTACACCGCCCCCTCCTTGATTTTCCGCTGCGCTTCCGAATTTGAAGAAAGCAGCTTGAGCTGAACCAGCAGCCGGGAGAGTTTTTCGGGACCGCCGAGCTTCAGCGCGGCGGCAGGCGCATCCGTTGGAACGTTCTTGTTCTCGAATTGCGCTTCGAAGCTCTGCTGCGCCTGGCCAGCGGCAGCGGGGCCGTGAAAATCGGCGACGATCCGCCGGGCGAGATCTTTTTTAACGGCCAGCGGGTGTGCTCCTCCAGATGACACAGACTGGCGCAGCGCCGCGACTTCTTCGTCCGGCAGATCGGTAAGAAGAACGTAATACCGCCACATCAGGTCATCAGAGATTGACATGATTTTTCCGAACATCGTTGCGGGCGGCTCATTAATTCCCACGTAGTTGCCGAGCGACTTCGACATTTTCTGTGAGCCATCGAGCCCCTCCAGAATGGGCATGGTCATGATGACCTGCGGCGGCTGGCCGTATTCCGGCTGAATGTCCCGGCCCACGAGAAGATTGAACTTCTGGTCCGTGCCTCCCAGTTCCACGTCCGCTTCAAGCGCAACGGAATCGTACGCTTGGCTGAGTGGATAGAGCAGCTCGTGAATCGCCACTGGGCGCTGCTCCTTCATGCGTTTCGAAAAATCGTCCCGCTCGAGCATTCTCGCCACCGTGTACTTCGAGCAGAGCGCGATCCAATCTCGCCCGCTGAGCGAAGCAAGCCAGCAGCTGTTGAATTCCACCAGGGTCTTGGCGGGATCGAGGATCTTGAACACCTGTTTTTTGTAAGTCTCGGCGTTCACCGCCACTTCCTCCGGCGTCATCGGCTTCCGCATGATGTTGCGGCCGGAGGGGTCGCCAATGAGCCCGGTGAAATCACCGATCAAAAAAATTACGGTATGCCCGAGGTCCTGGAAGTGCTTGAGCTTGCGAAGCAGTACCGTGTGCCCGAGGTGAAGATCAGGCGCCGTGGGATCAAAACCCGCCTTCACGCGAAGCGGCCGCCCGCTGCGCGCCGAGCGCTCGAGCCGCTCCCGCAACTCTTCGGCGCGGATCACCTCTTCGGCGCCTTTGGTCAAAAGGGCGAGCTGTTGATCGAGATTATGAATTTCTAATGTCATTTGTTTTCAATCATCAATAGGCTTCGTTCCGAAAAAAATCATCTTTTTATATTTCGCGATGTCATCCCGCCTCGTTCCGGGCAGCGCGGACTTGTTGTCCAAGTGCGCGGCCTCTCCCTTGGCCTTGGCGGACGCCGCATCAGAGTCTTGGAAGCAGGGCCCCTAGCCGCTTTGTTGATTCTAAAGGCTTGCTAGGCTTCGTTCCGACGATTTTTGCATTTCCCGTAGCACCCGTATCCTGACCTGACGGCTTCCCGCCGGGACGGCGGCGCTAACAGCCGCAGTGTTTCCGAAGGCGGAAACTGTGCTACCTCCACAGTTCGCGCTGCCGCCCAGTGTGGCACAATCAACGGCAGCGATGGAGACGAGTGGGACAAATGAGGCGCCTTTTTCATTGGCGATTTGTGATTAGTGATTGAACAGCAGCGGCGCAAGGAATTTTCCGGTGATTGAGGCGGGCTGCTGCGCCACCTCTTCGGGAGGCCCGGCGGCCACGATGCGGCCCCCGGCTTCACCGCCTCCGGGCCCCAGATCAATAATCCAGTCCGCCGATTTCAGCACATCGAGATTGTGCTCGATCACGAGCACGGTGGCGCCGGAATCAAGCAGCTTGCGGAGTGTTGAGAGCAGCTTGTTGACATCATCAAAGTGCAGCCCCGTGGTGGGCTCATCGAAGATGAACAGCACGCCCGCGCTGGTCTCAAAGGCGAGGTGCGCGGCCAGCCGCACGCGCTGCGCCTCGCCGCCCGAAAGCGTGGTGGCGGATTGGCCCAGGCGCAGGTAGCCCAAACCCACTTCGTCGAGCACCCGCAGCTTGCTCCGGATCTTAGGCGTGCCCGCAAAAAACACGAGCGCTTCGCGCACGGTCATCTGCAGCACGTCGGCAATATTTTTGCGTCGGTAAGTGACTTCCAGAACGCTGCTTTTAAACCGCCGCCCGCGGCATTCTTCGCACACCAGCTCCACATCGGCGAGGACTTGCATTTCGACCGTGACGGTTCCTTCGCCCTGGCAGACTTCGCACCGCCCGCCCGGGACGTTAAAGGAAAAATTTCCGGCGGTGAGGCCCCGCTTCCGCGCCTCGGGCGTTTCAGCGAACAGGCGCCGGATTTCGTCGAACGCCTTCACATAGGTAACCGGATTCGAGCGCGGTGTGCGGCCGAGTGGCGACTGGTCCACCAGCACCACGCCGCTGAGCGCGCTTGCTCCCTCGATGCCGTCGCATTCCGGGCGTGCGACCACGGCGCCCCGGCGCGCCACCAGCGCGTTGTAAAGAACGCAGTGCACGAGTGTGGACTTCCCGGAGCCGGAGACTCCGCTGACGCACGTGAGCAGCCCGAGCGGGATCGCCACGTCAATCGACTTCAGATTGTGCTGGCGCGCGCCGCGGATGGTGAGACATCTTCGTCCGGGCGGCCGGCGGTGATGCGGTACGGGGACCTGAAGCTCGCCGGAAAGGTAACGCCCTGTCAGAGAGCGCGGATGGGCAGTCAGCGCGCTCAGAGGGCCTGCAAAAACAACTCTGCCGCCGTGTTCTCCGGCCCCGGGGCCGAGATCGATAATCTTATCGGCCTGCCGCATCATGGCCGGATCGTGCTCAACCACCAGGATCGTGTTTCCCAGGTCGCGCAGCCGCCGCAGAATTCCCGAAAGCCGGTCCGTGTCCCGCGGGTGAAGCCCGATGGAAGGCTCGTCGAGCACATAGAGGGCGCCGACCAGGTTCGCGCCGAGCGAGGTCGCGAGCTGGATGCGCTGCGACTCACCGCCCGAGAGCGTCGATGCAAGCCGATCCAGCGTGAGGTATTCAAGCCCCGCTTCCTCCAGGAACCGCAGCCGCGACCGGATCTCCCCAAGCACCTCGTCCGCGATGGCTTTTTGAGCGGGTGAAAAGCGCGCCTGGCGGAGGAATTCGGACACCTCGGAGGCCGTCATCCGGCAGACCTCGGCGATGTTCTTCCCCTCGATCCTGACGTTCAGCGCTTCGGGCCGCAATCGCGCTCCGCGGCACTCGGGGCAGACAGTGTACCCGCGATAGTGGCTGAGAAAAACGCGGATATGGAGCTTGTACTTTTTGTGTTCCAGCGCCCGGAAAAAGCCCCGGACGCCCATGAAATCGTCGCCGCCTTCGATCAGCCAGTCGCGCTGGGCGGGCGTGAGGCGGCCGTAAGGCACGTTGACGGGAATTCCGTGCTCGCGCAACTGGCGCTTGATGCGGCTGAAGAATTCGCGGTAACGAGGCTTGGTCCAGGGCTCGATGGCGCCTTCGGCGAGCGATTTAGTTTGATCGGGAATCACGCGGTCCAGATCCAGATCCGTGGTGTTGCCAAAGCCCTGGCAGCGCGGGCACGCTCCAAACGGATTATTGAACGAGAAGAGGCGGGGCTCCGGCTCCTGAAACACAGTGCGGCAGCGCTTGCATTCGAAGCGTTCGTTGAACACCAGCCGCTCCGGGCCGGCCACGCCCTCGGAAATCGCGGGCTCGATTAGCGCCTCCCCCGATTCGCGGAAGCAGATCTCCACGGAGTCGATAAGGCGCTGCCGCATGTCGGGAGAGACGGCGAGGCGGTCAACCAGCACGAAGACGGGTTGCGAAAAGTCGATTTCGAGCAGAGACTCCGGAACGGAAAACTCAACCACTTTGCCCGCCTGCCAGAGCCGGTTAAAACCGCGCTGCCGCAGCGAAAAGAGGCGCTGCTCAAACGCGCCGCCGGAGGGCCTGGCGTCGGATTTAGGTTCCGTGCGGTCGGGGTTTGAGGCCTTCTCCGCAACCGCGAGCGGAAACATCACCTGAAAGCGCACACCCTCGCCGAGCGCCCTCACTCGATCCGCGACCTCATCCACGGTGTCTTTGCGGACCACGCCGCCGCACGTGGGGCAGCGCGTCACACCTGCGCGCGCGAAGAGCAGGCGAAGATAATCAT
>JBOGJW010000144.1:0-2943 GCA_050745245.1 Terriglobia bacterium
AGCGAACTCGAGTCGGCCACGTTATTCTGAGTGAAGGCGGCCAGCCAGCCAGAGAGTGGTGAAGCCTGACACCGGCGGTGAAGGTATGGGTGAGAGCAGCCGCCGGGCCTTCCGGGGTGGTATGAGAGGGCGCGCGGGGACAGATCAGCCGAGGAACCTGGGAGGCTCGGCGGGGTGGTTCCGGATAGCGGAGCCAACGCCCTGGGGGAATAAATAACCCTGGGAGCGGCCCCGGCCGGGAGTCGGACCGGCCCATAGTAGCGTGGAAGCGGGTAATGACCGTGGAGCGAAGGGGCCGGAACGCCGACATGTCGGGATAAGAGGAAGGGAATTCCGCTTGGGCGCAAGTCCACCTACGGAAGACCGAATTGCGAAATTGGGGAACAGTTCCCATCTGAGATCCCGACTGGCTACTGGGCTAAGGGGAGCTTTCCGCGTACTTGCCCGGTGGCGAGAGTCGGCGTGAGAGCCAGATGAGGGAAATCCTCACGTCCGGTTCGACGAGGGGAGAGACGGTGCTCCCGCCCCGCGGGATCGTCTTCTCTCCTACTCTACCGGTTTGTTCCTGAATTCCTGAAAGAAAGGCCGCAGACTTCGAAAAGCACGAAGTCTGCGCTACCCCGCGAAGCCGATGTTGCTTTTCGTCTGTTTCCGCAGTACGTTCTTTGCGGTGGCCGGCGCAGCGCTGTGGCATCCCGCGAACGCCCGAACGATCAATGCGAGGTAATCAATGCGCAGAACAATAGGATTGCACGTTTTGTGGGGCTTTCTGGCTGCGGCGTTCTGCCTCGGCGCGCAGGCGGGAATGGCCCAATCCAGGCTGAAGCTGCGGACGTTCAGCGCGCCGCCTCCGGGTATTCAGAAGATCAATCACGTGATCTGGATCATGCAGGAGAACCGCACGTTCGACAATTACTTCGGCACGTTTCCCCGCGCCGACGGCATCCCTCCGGGCGTCTGTCTTCCCGCGATGCCGGGCAGCGCCCGATGCGTGCGGCCTTTTCACATGTCGGCGGATCAACCTGTGCTCGACATGTCTCATACTTGGTGGGCCGCGCACCTGGCCGAGGACAACGGCAAAATGGACGCCTTTGTCTACGTCGAAGGCTCTGATTACACGATGGGCTATTTCGACGCCCGCGATATCCCTAATTATTGGGACTATGCCCGCCAGTACACGCTCTGCGATCACTTCTTTTCGTCGTTTAACGGCCCGAGCAGCAACAATCACCTGTACGCCGTGGCCGCCCAGGACGGCGGCATTCTCCGATTTGATTGCAATCTCAAGCAGGCCGAGGACGAGATGGACGATCCCGACGGCTTTTCGTTCCTCGCCATCGTGGACCTGCTGGAAAAGAAGGATGTCTCCTGGAAATACTACGTCGAAACGCGCCCGGTGCCCCCGGGGACGAAGCGCGGCTGCTACTTGCAGTATCCCGACCCGAAGCACTTTTCGGCGTGGAATCCGCTGCCGGGTTTTCCGGCAGTGCGTAATAACCCGGCGCGGATGAGCAAGCTGGTGGATCTCAATGAGTATTACCAGGACCTGAAGCAGGGCACGCTGCCGGCGGTCTCTTATATCAGCCCGGACCTTCAGGACAGCGAGCATCCTCCCGCCTCGCCCGAGCGGGGCATGTGGTACGTCACCAGGCTGGTGAACGCCCTGATGCAGAGCCCGTACTGGAAAGACAGCGTTGTTTTCCTCACCTGGGATGACTACGGAGGCTTCTACGATCACGTGGCGCCGCCGCAGGTAGACGCGTTCGGCTTCGGGCCGCGTGTGCCGATGATCGTGATTTCACCTTACGCGAAGCCCGGCTATATCTCGCACTACACGTATGAATTCTGCTCGGTGCTGAAATTTGTGGAAGAGCGCTGGGGGCTGGGGCACCTCACAGCGCGTGATCACCGCGCCGATGACATGCGCGACTGCTTCAACTTCGACCAGGCGCCGCTTGAGACGCGGGTGATTGCCGTGCCGGCCCACCTGCCGCCCTTCCGCGGCATCCTGAACGAGCAAACGCCGCCGCTGATTCAACTGCCGGGGCAGGTCGCGCTTCCCCATCCGGGGCCCAGCGTCGGCATTCCCGGCGACCGCTGAGCCGCGCGCCTCGGGGTGCGAAGAAGCCGCGGACCTGAAAAATGCAGGTCCGCGCTACCCTGCGGCGGGATATCTCGCGGCGTGACATACTTCGCGGCGGAGAAATTCTCATGGCTCTCAATCCAGCGTTAACGGCCCTTTCCGCGGCGCGCGTTCCTGGCGCGAACGAGCGCGTACAGGTGGGATTTATAGGGTTCGGGCTGATCGGCCATCAGCACGTCCACGATTTCAAGCGCCAGCCGGACGTCGACATCGTCGCGCTTTCCGATTGTTACGAGCCGCGACTTCGCCAAGGGCTTGCCGCCTGCGGCGCGCGCGCGAAGGGCTACGCGGATTTCCGGCGGCTGCTCGATGACCGGAACGTCCAGGCGGTGGTGGTTTCGACTCCCGATCACTGGCACGCGCTGATCACGATGCTCGCCTGCCAGGCCGGCAAGGACGTTTACGTCGAAAAGCCGATGACCCTCTTCGTCCGAGAAGGCCGCTGGATGGTGAAGGCGATGGAGCGATACCATCGCGTGATTCAGGTGGGTACGCAGCAGCGCAGCGGAATTCATTACGCCCATGCCAAGCGGCTGATGCGAGGCGGGCACATCGGCCACATTCACACCGTTCGGCTTGCGGCATTCCGCAATATCATGCCGGGCTTCGGCAGGCCGGCGGATTGCCCTCCGCCGCCGGGCATGAACTACGACATGTGGCTCGGCCCCGCTCCCAAGCGCCCCTACAATCCTCACCGGTCGCTGTATCACTTCCGCTGGTTCTGGGATTATTCGGGCGGCCAGATGACCAACCTTGGCGACCACGAACTTGACATCTTGCACTGGGTTATGGGAGTGGAA
>JBOGJW010000145.1:0-6736 GCA_050745245.1 Terriglobia bacterium
GTCCTGCATCTCCCGAGGGCATGCCATTTGGCGGGCCAGGCGGCCCAGCCCACCGGTCCCTCCTGTCCCGCTTCTTTTTCAACCCGCGCGAGCTGCGCGCCGCCTGGAGGCTTCTCATCTTTCTGGCCATCGCGGCGGGCTGCGCGGCGCTGCTCAGCCTGCCTGTACATTTCCTACTCTCATCCTCGCGCGCCGGCGTCAGCCTGAGCCGCTTCAGCCCGCAGTTCCTGCTGGCAGGGGAGGGAAGCTGGCTGGTGGCGATTCTCATTTCGGCCCGCTTCATGGCCGCGCTCGAAAAGCGCTCGTTCAGGGATTACGCGCTGCCATGGCGTTCGCTTTTTGGCGCCAGATTCTGGCGGGGAGTTCTGTGGGGAGCGATTGCCATCAGCGGATTGCTCCTGCTGATCCGGCTTTTTCACGGATTTACATTTGGCGGCCTTGCCACCGGCGGGCGGCGCGCTCTTGTAGCAGGCGCTTTCTGGGCGCTCGGGTTTCTGGTGACTGGATTCTTCGAAGAGTTCCTCTTCCGTGGGTACGCGCTTTCCACGCTCACTACAGGAATGGGATTCTGGCCAGCGGCGGTAGTCCTTTCCCTTGCCTTCGGGGCGGTCCACCTGGGCAATCCCGGAGAAAACTGGAGGGGCGGTGTGGCTGCGGTGCTCATTGGCCTGTTTTTTTGCTTCACGGTCCGGCGGACCGGCGTCCTCTGGTTCGCGATCGGGTTTCACGCGATGTGGGACTTCTGCGAGAGCTTCATCTATTCGGTCCCCGATAGCGGCATCCTCACTCCCAATCATCTGCTGAACTCGGCCTTCCACGGATCCAAATGGCTCACCGGCGGCTCGGTCGGCCCCGAGGGCAGCGTGTTCGTCTTCCTGGTGATTGCGATTCTATTCATCGTATTCCATCTCATTTATCGCCAGGCTGTGTTCCCGATGCGAAGCCGGACTCTTGCTGGCTCGGCGCAGACCTCCTGAGCAGACGCGAAAGAGCCACGGGTGACGCACACATCGCGCATTTTGTGATGAGTGCGACCCTGGGAAACCGCACGGCAAAAGACAGGCACGTGTGCGCCACACAGAGGGCGCGGCGTCCCCGCTATCCGTTTTTGCCGCGGACGATGGCGCTGAGCTCGCCGCGCGCCAGGCGAACGGAAATGCTTCCTTCGAGGGGAACGCCGGCGGCATCGCGGACGATTCTGCCCTCGGCATCGCGCGTGATGGAATAGCCGCGCTCCAGAATCCCGATCGGGCTGCGTTCGCGCAGCAACGCGTTGAGGCGCGCTAAGTGATGGCGTCGCGCCGTGAGAAATCGGGCAAGGTCCGCCTCGAGCCGGAGGCAGGCGTGGTCGAGCTTCGCTCGGCGCATGCCCAGCAGCCTGCGGAAATCTATCCTCGCAATAGCCGATGAAGAACCCACCCATCGCTGGCGAGCGCGGCCCACCCGGTCGCGGACTTGGCGATCCAGCGCCAGGGTGATTTCGTCGAGCTTCTGCGATTTTGCAACGAGCCGCGCGCCGAAAGTCTGAAAAACGTGGCCCATTGCAAGCTCGGTGAGCCGCCGCCGGCGCTCGGAAATGATCAGCCCCATCCCCTGTGCCAGGCGGCGCTCGTGGTGGCGAAGCTCGGTTTCGAATTCCTGCCGGCGGCGCACCACCAGCTCGGCGGCGGCAGAAGGAGTGGGCGCGCGGAGGTCAGCAACGAAATCCGCGATGGTGAAGTCAGTTTCGTGGCCGACGGCGGAGATGATGGGAATCGCGGAAGCCGCAATCACTCTCGCCAGCCGCTCTTCATTGAAGGGCCAGAGGTCCTCGATCGATCCGCCGCCCCGCGCCAGGATGATTACATCCACTGAGGGGTGACAATTGAAATGGCGGATTCCGGCGGCGACCTCGTCCGCCGCGCCGTCGCCCTGAACCCGCGCCGGGAAGATGATGACGTTCACGTTTCGGAAGCGCCGGCGCAGCACGCGCAGGACGTCGCGAACGGCCGCCCCGGTTGGCGAGGTCACGATGCCGATTGCCGCCGGCAGCAGCGGAATTGGCTTCCGCCGAGCGGGGTCGAAGAATCCCTCGGCCGCGAGCTTCTGTTTCAACTGCTCGAACGCTAACTGCAGCGCGCCAAGCCCGGCCGGCTCGAGATACTCGGCGAGAATCTGATACTCACCGCGCCCGTCGTAGACGCTGAGCCGGCCCCGGACGATCAGCGCGACGCCGTCCTGCGGCTTGAATTTCAAATACCGCACCTGCTTGCGGAAACACGCCACGCGAATCTGCGCGGTAACGTCCTTGAGCGTGAAATAAAAATGCCCGGAGGAAGCGGCGCGGCAATTCGAGACTTCACCCGTGACCCACACGTCGAGGAATTTCGGCTCCAGCAGCCGCCGGATCTCCTGGGTGAGCGCCGAAACCGTATAAACTCTGCGCGGAATTTCGAAATTGAAGATCGCCTGACTCATGTTCCCGGGGTTCGGCTTTGCTCAGCGTCCAGTCTGGGAGGCGGCCTCATTTTTGCCTGCCGGCGCCGGTGCTCACGCCGAGTCCTGCTGTGCGGTTCTCTTTGAACAACCGCCCGACGGACCGGCGGCTTTCGCGGACCAGTCCGACGATCTGCTGGCGAGAGACGCCACTATCCACGCCCGGTACATCTAGCGGTGACCTCATGCTTTGACCCGCGCGGACGACGAAGCGCTGCCCATCCCGCCGCCGGATCTCCACCTGTCCTTCGCGCCGGGCGCGGTTCAGAAGCTCCGCGAGCTGCTGCCTTGCCTCGGAATAGGTATAGACTTTCATTCCTGAACCTCCATGACTGCCAAGCCCAGCCGATGGGCGGCCCGCTCCAGAGCGCGATCCAGCGTGAGCAGCGGAAGCCGTTCAGCGCGTGCCGTTTCCAGCACGTACGCGTCGTAAGCGTAGAGGCCCGTCTCCAGGGCGATTTCGAGCGCCCGTTTGGCGTCGATCTCCGCCAGCCGGACCGGAACGGCATCGTAGCTCGTCCAGGCCTGGCGCACTTGCGCAGGGGACAGCCGTCTTCGACGAAAACCAGCCACAATCGCGTTACCGACTTCCCAGGAAAGCGTGGGGGCACCGATGAGATCGCACCCTTCCGTCGCGCTGATGAGCGCTGGCCGCGCCGCTTCATTCAACAGAACGGCAAGCACTGCCGAGGTGTCGATCACCAGACTTGCCACTTTGTACAATTGTACGTTTCGTGAAGGAACAGGTCAAGCAGGTGGAGGAAGCCCGGGTAATGCCTCAGTTTCGGGCGTGAATGTAGCGGCGGGTTTATCCCGCCACGTCAGAAATGGCGGCGTAAAGCCGCCTCTACGCGCCTGAAACGGAGGCATTACATTTGAGACCAAAAGTGAACCTGAAATGTGCCGCTAACAACTGCGCAATTGCTGCCACGTTCGCTTATTTGCTTTGCGCCTTACTCATCGGAGGCGGATTCGCTGCCGGCCGCGCCCAAACTGTGGTGCGAATTGAGGCCGCGAATGGTGTGGCTTCGCTGCCGGTGATTGCTGATGTGACGCCCGGCCTGCGCAAGGCTCTTTCCAGCCAAGGGTATCAGGTTACCCAGCGCGCTGGTTCAAACTCAGCAACCATCCGGCTGGTTTTGGCTTCGGCCTCAGCGCCGGCGAGAGAAGCCGCAGATGCGCCCGAGAGCTTCACTTGGGAGCCACTGCCGGCAGATCGCGGAGCAGCCGGCGGAACCCTTGCTGCGCCGGCGCCGCTGAGCCTCGAGGCAGGGATTCTATGGCTCGCGGACCGCGTGGCCTGCACTGGAAAGATTCCCGTTCAGGAGCATAAGGCGGTGCGAGCGTTCGCGCGGTCATTTACTTACCTGGCGATGCCCCAGTTGACGACCCAGGGGAAGAGAGCACAGTCGATTGCCGCGGCGCTCAAAGAATTTCGCCAGAGCGCCCTCATCGCTGCCCGATACGGCGCGACGGATTTGGTGATCTACGGCGCCAACCATGTTGTGGTATGGGATTCGGCGTCCCGCCCGTCGGCGAAACTCTATCGGGAATTTTATCGGCGCGCGGCTCAGGCGGCGCACCAGTTAGGGCTGCGCCTGTTCCTTTATGGAGACGAGCTGATCTATCAGCCCGTGTGGCTAAAGGCACAGGGGGCGAGACTCTCGACCTCCGATCCAAGGCTCTGGCAGGCCCTGGCTGCAAAATATCGCCAGGTGCTCACCGCCGCTTGGTTGCGGCTCTGCCGCGCTGCGACTTAATGACTCAATAGCCTGATGAGGAGCCGCAGGTGGTCCTGAGCAACGCGAAGGAAGAAGGCCCGTATTTGCTTGAGATGTGAGCGCTACGTTATAAAAAAACCGTCTCGTTGATCCCACCTGTCTCCATACTCATGCACTCTTCTGGTAGTCTTGATGCGGACCGGAGAGCGCCGGCGCCTTACCCACAAATGCCGCCGGACGCACGGCGCTAGGTCGACAAGCAATTTGAGAAAGCACGGGCGAAGGCGGACTGCGCACGAGAAAAAGATGTGAAGATCGCCGGAACGAAGCCTAGCAAGCCTTTAGAATCAACAAACCGGTCTCCGGGGGGAGACAGCAGGTTCCCGGCCTTCGGGCTTGCCGGGTTTCGCAGCGCTTACAACCCCTCACCCGCCCTCGTCCCTCGGGCACCCTCTCCCCCAGGGAGAGGGCTGTGGCTCCCTCGTGGACTCATGCCCTCTCTCCGGGGAAGATGGTGGCGAGTGGCGCGAGCCGGGTGAGGGGCGCCGTACCGAAATTTTCGGAGCCGACATGAGATCAATCCTTGTCACCGGCGCCACCGGATTCCTCGGCAAACATCTTGTCGAGCAGCTCAGGCTCGCTGAGCCGGGCGCGCGGCTGCGCATCCTGACTCGCTCAAGGCCGCAGTCCAAAACCGATCCTCGGATCGAATCCATCTGCGGGGATGTAACGCGCCAGGAGGATCTGCTTCGCGCGGCCGAAGGCGCCGACGAGGTTTACCACCTGGCGGGGGTCGTTTCGCGGCACCCATCGGAATGCGAAACGCTGTACCGCACGCACATCGAAGGCGCCCGGAGCGTGTGCGAGGCGGTGCGGCGCGGCACGGCGGGCAGGGCGGTGATGGTGTCGTCGTCCGGCACTATCGCCGTGGGGCGCGAGCCGGTCGCCTGGACGGAGGAGGCGGACTACAAAAACGAAATCCTTGCCGAGTGGCCGTATTACCTCAGCAAGATTTTTGCGGAAAAGCTCTGTCTTGACTACGCGCGGCGCTACGAGCTGCCCATCGTGATTGCGAATCCCAGCCTCATTCTTGGCCCGGGCGACGATCGCCAGTCCTCGACCGGCGACATCGCGCTGTTTCTGGAGGGCCAGGTGATGGCAGTGCCGCGCGGCGGGCTCAACTTTGTGGACGCCCGGGATGCGGCGGCCGGCCTCGTCGCCGCCATGCGCCGCGGCAAGCCGGGCGAGCGCTATCTGCTGGGCGGCGTCAACTGGAGCTTCCGCGAGCTGGTCGAGCACGTCGCGCGCATCGCCGGTCGTCGCGCGCCGCGAATGCAGCCGCCGGTCAGCCTGGCGCTTGCCAGCGCGCGTCTGCTGCGCCGCTTATACCCGCTCGCTGGAAAATCCTTTCGGCTGGACGACGCTTCGATCAAGATGTCGGCCCTTTTCTGGTACTGCGATTCGTCGAAGGCGCGGCTAGAGCTTGGGTTCACAACTCGAGACCCGGAGGAAACCTTGCGGGATACCGTGGCATACCTGCGAGGCCCGCGGCAATGAGCTTCACGGCGCGCAAGACGGCTGCCATCGTCAATCCCAAGTCGGCCGACGGCAGAACGGGCAGGGTCTGGCCTGAAATCGAGCGGCGGCTCACGCAACGGCTCGGGCACGTAACCGTCCGGTTCACTGAGCGCGCGGGACACGGCATCGAGCTTACCCGCGAGCTGCTTGCCCAGGGCTTCGGCCTGATCATTGGCGCGGGCGGCGACGGCACATTCAATGAAATCGCAAACGGCTTTATTGCCCGCGACGAGCTCGTCCGCCCCGGCGCCTGTATGGGCATCCTTCCGGCAGGGACCGGAGGCGACTTCCGGCGGATGTTCGGATTCGCTTCGCCGCGCGGCATCGACTTGGCGCTGGAGACGCTCGCCACTGGCCGGCCGGAGATGATCGACGTTGGAAAAGTACGATACCTGAGCCACACGGGCCAGCCGTCCGAGCGCTACTTCGTAAACCTGGTCAGCTTCGGAATGGGGGGCGCGGTGGCGGCGGGCGCCAGAAATTTCTTGACGCCGCTGGGCGGCCAGTTCGCATTCTTCTGGTCCACGTTCTGCGTGCTGCTGGGCTACCGGGGCAAGCGCGTGCAGCTCAGTGTCGATGGCGGCGAGCCGGCGATTTATCGCGTCACAAACGTCGCCGTCGGCAACGGCCAGTTCCACGGCGGCGGCATGCGCCCCTGCCCGGCCGCGGCGATGAACGACGGCATCCTGGAAGTTACCGTGATCGAGTACATGAACATGCTTCAGCTATTGCGCGACATCCGCGTGCTTTATTCCGGGGAAATTTACCGGCACCCGAAGGTGCGGAGCCTGCGCGGAACGAGAATTGATGCGAAGGGGCAAGGCGCGGTGCTGATCGAAGTGGATGGCGAGCCGCTCGGCCGGCTGCCGGTCGACATCAGCGTTCTCCCAGCCCGGATGCCGGTGATGTGTAGTTCACGGAACGAGTAGCAGGCAAACGGCTGTAATGGAGCGGGGTAGCCA
>JBOGJW010000146.1:0-5391 GCA_050745245.1 Terriglobia bacterium
CCGGATCGCGGAACCAGCCGCCCCACGGAGGATAGCTAGCAAGCCGCCAGGCGTCAACGGCGCGAATGGCGCCAATCGCGCCTTCTGCTACAAGCTGTTTGATGCGCGCGTACTGCGGCCAGAAGCGCAGTACCTGGGCCGCCATCAGCGTGATGCCGGCGCGTTCGGCAGCCGCAAGGATTCGCCGGGCCGCTGCCTCGTTCAGCGCGAGAGGCTTTTCGCACAAGATGTGCTTGCCGCACTCGGCCGCTTGCGTCGTGTAGCGCTCGTGGAGTGATGTGGGCGCGGCGATGATCACCGCATCCACGCCGGAGTCCTGGAGGAGACGCTCGTAATCTTCGAAGATGCAGACCTCGGGCGGTAGGAACGCGCGCGCCTCGCCGGGGCGGGAAGTGGCCACTGCTACAACCCGGCCATTCGAGATCTTCCGGCTAGCCTCGTAGTGGACGCGGCCGATATAGCCCATTCCCGCGATGCCGAGCTTTACCATGAAAGACAACCAGAAATCAGAAATCAGAAATCAGAAATCAGAAACAGGACGCCGGAGGCAAAAGAAAACATTGCCGGGTTCGGTACTGAGAAGGCATGAAAAAACTACGGTGACTGTCATGCTGAGCGAAGCGAAGCATCCCTGTATTTGAACGTCAAAAACTACAGGGACTCTTCGTCGGCCGCCACCGCGACCTCCTCTGAATGACATGTCGAAACGGACGCGCTAGTCACCAATCATCAATCTCAAATTTCAAATTTCAAATTTCAAATCATCTCAGATCAAAGATTCGTCTTCAGCTCCGAGCGGTAGACTGCTTGGCAGGCGCGCCCAACTCCGCCCGGTGCTCGTAAATCTTCTCAACCGCGCGGGCGATGTCGTCCATGTCTTCGGGGGTTCCGAGCAAGAGCCGATGTTCCAGCCAGACGGCTTCGCGACAGGCGCGCTCGGCTGCCGGGCAGAGCGCCTCAAACGAGGCATAATCGATAGAGTGATCGTAGTGCCCGCAGGTGAGCGGGCAGCCGCGCGGGTTGAAATCCTGTTTGAGGAACATCGGATTTTTGTACAGCGGAAAACCGTAGCCGGACGCACACGGGACGCCCTCCGCCGCGAGCGCGTCAAGAAATCTCTCCCGCGAGGCGCCGAACGTCTCCGGGTCAAAGCGGAAGATGTAGATGTGGTGGGAATGCCGGGTCGCGTACTCCCGCAGCGCGAGCGGACGAATTCCGGGAATCTCCGAGAGGCGCCGGTCAAGATGCAGAGCGTTTTGCCGGCGGGTTGCGTTCTGCTCGCGGACACGCCGCAACTGCACGGAGAGGATGGCGCCTTGAAATTCGGTCATGCGATAGTTCCAGCCGAGGCGGTAGTGCTCGTACCACGGCGCGCCGCTTTTCCGTCCGCCCCAGATGTAAGACTCGCAGAGCGCCGCCACCTCGCGGCTTCCGGTGGTGATGAGCCCGCCCTCACCGGCGGTCATGTTCTTGGACGCCTGAAAGCTGAATGTGCCGGCGTCGCCAATGCTGCCGAGTCCGCAGCCGTTCCACTCTCCGCCGTGTCCGTGCGCGGCGTCTTCAATCACGACGAGAGAGCGAGCCTTAGCGATATCCATGATCGCCTTCAGATCCGCCGCTTGCCCGGCGAAATGCACTGGGATGATGGCGCGCGTGCGCGGCGTGATCGCCTCCTGGGCGCGCTTCGGGTCAAGGTTGAACGTGTCCGGGTCAATATCGGCGAAGATGGGAATGGCGTTTACCAGCAGCACGGCGCTGGCCGTGGCGACAAAGGTATAGGGAGGCACGATCACCTCGTCGCCCGGGCCGACGCCCAAGGCTTTCAACGCGACTTCAATGGCCGCTGTTCCGCTGCCGCAGGCGATCCCATATTTCGCACCTTGCAGCCGCGCAAAATCCGTCTGAAACTCGGCCACTTTCGACCGGGGCTGGCCGGCTTCCGGCTCGCTTTCGCCCGAGCCCTCGCCAAAGGAGTAGCACCACCATTGGCCGCTCTTAATCAGCTCGAGTACCGCGACTTCCTCACCTTCGTCGAAAACCGGCCACGACGGGAAAGGCTTGGTCCTGATCGGAGTGCCGCCCAGCAGAGCTAGCCTGCTCATTTGATCCTCCAGAAAATCGATTGTAGCGGCGATATCCTCCGCCACCGGTGTCACCCCCGCGAAAGCGGGGGTCCATTAACGAAGTGGATTCCCGCTTTCGCGGGAATGACCGTAAATGGCGTTTGGTTGCGGCTCTGCCGCGTTGCGCTACCCCTTGCGGCCAAGATGGCCGCGTCCCCATTTACCGCACTCGCCCGGCGAGCTCTTCCAGCGCGCTTCGCGCAGCCTGGGTCACACGTTCCTCGGTGTTTTCGTCGATCTTCCACAGACCCAGATACTTGAACGCGTCGTTCACTTCGTAGCCGCCGAGCGGGTACTCCTTGCGCGTAGGGATGTACCCGCAGTAGGCGTTGGTGTAACCCAGCGCCCAGGTCACAGGAAATGGACTCGCGGCGCGGATGCTCTCGCCAATCTCGAAGAACGGCTCGCCGGCAACGGCCGCCAGCGCCAGCGGTCCGATACGAAGAGCCTGAAATTCGCAGACCACGGGCTCAATCGGCCACGTTAGCGCGATGCTGCGCTTCAGGAAGCCCGCCCACTCGTCCACCGCGCCCTTCATGCGCCTTTGTACTTCGGCGTTGCCGCGTTCTTCGGGGCGGACAACACGCTCCTGCTGCCTGGCGAGCTCATCCACCTCTGCTGCGCTGCGGGGCAGGGGAGCGAAGGGCAGATGCACGCGCCGCCATGTTCCATCCAATGCCGTAGCCGGGCGCGCTGCCGAAAGCGCGCTTGACGCTGCCCGCACCGCCCGCGCCATGCGCTTTCCCTCTTCGCGCGTTTTTTCGATTCCCTGAAAGGCGGTTTCAGGCCGGATGTTCCCCGCGCAGCCGTTGAGGAAGAGCGCCACGGTGTTACGATCCTGCTCGAGATCGAGGCAGGCGTGGGAAGCGAAGTCGCCGCTGATAAGGCGGCTTTCCGCGCCAAGAATGTATGGGTGGCTCGCGTGCGAGAACAGGAGCGCCTCCTGGTTTGCGGAGCGCAGCCGCGCGACTTCTAAGCGTTCCGGGCGGGGCTTCTCGCGCGCGAAACCGAGTACAACGCCATTCGCCGTCTCTTCCCGGCGGTTGAAACCTAGCATGTACGGTACTGAGCCCGTCTCGATCGTCGCAGGCGAGAGGCGCTGCGAGGCTTCGAGCAAGGCGGAGCTAGCCTTCTCTACCACCTCGCGCTGGTAGGCATAAGACGCCACATCGCACCCGCGTACCGCGACCACGCCGGGACCGGAGTGCGTATGCGTCGCGGAAAGCAGGACATGATCCCTCGGAATGCCGAGCCGCTCAAAGGCAAACTCGCGCACCGCGTCCACGTGCCAAGGGGCTAAGCCCAGCAGATCGAATTGCAGTACCGCCGCCTTCGCGCCGTTGGCGGAGAGCGCAACCGCGCGCGCGTGGAGCGGATCGCCCACGCCATTCGAGCGCTCGTACCGGGCAATAAACCCGCTTAGCCCCACGCCGACCGGCGGCGTGATCTCGATCTTGGCCGCGCCGACTTTCAATTCCATACGATATCACCTCGGGGTGTCATCGATGCTTTCGGGTCGCCTGCCGCTGCGGCGGCGCGCAGTGGAAGCCACGCTGAGGCGCGCCGGCGGGTAAAGAGTCTGTGTGAAAACCCCGGCGATAGCCGCGATCTGCGACCGCCAAGCTTTATTTTTCAATTAAATTCGACGCTCACAGAGCGCCGCTGCAGCGCGAGACCGCAGGATTCGCACAGACCCTAAAGCCGCTATTTTAGCGCGAATTTTGATGCGAACAGGCAGGATTAACGCTTGACGAGAGGAGGACGCCATTAACAGGCTGCTGAAAAAAACTGCTCAAACGGCATAGCGGCGGTCCTATATTCCCATTAGTCCAGCATTCTCAATGGCTGCTCGGCGGCATAAGCCGCCGCTACACGCCTCTCGTTAACCTGTTACGCCTCGCGCGGGCCGGCGGCCGTGGCCACCTTCGCCCTGACGCCTTGGGCGACCACACTGTTTAGATCGGAGACGAAATCCCGAAGAGCGGAGTCCGGAAGGGCGGCCAGAAGATTGCGGAGAGTGATTAGAGATTCTTTGATAATGAGGTCGAAGTCCTGAAAGGCCGGGTCAAGGTTTCCCCAAATTTCCCCCCGGCACTTAGGCGTGCGCTCCGCAGCGCGGTAAGCCCTGCGGAAATCTGCCGTCAGTGCATCGGCCGCGCGGTGCAGAACGCGGACGTGAAACTGGCAGCGCTGCTTAGAGCGCACGATTAGTTGATCGAGCGTGTCACCCACGGCCACGAATTCCTGCATCCCGCGAGATCTGAAGCGGCGGGTATCGACGGCACGCACGACAAGCCCGGACCGCGCATAGGGCAGGTGGTGCGCTGTGATGTTCAACACCACCGTCACAATCTCCGCCAGCCGGTCCCACTGGCACATGGCCAGGCGAACCAACCGCCAGGCGTTTTCCGGGTCGCCCGACTCGCGCTCGCCCAGCGCCTCATTGAGGGAGATCCCAAGAATTACGGTCTGGGTCTCGATCTCCAGGGTCACCACTTGGTACGCTCCTTCGCGTTCCGGCGAGAGGTGCGCTAGGCCCCGGCGCAACGCGGGAGACTCGTCCAGGTGAAGGATGCGACGACACACGTAGCCGACTACAATGAGGGTTAGCACCGCAAGAGGCCAGCGCATTGTGGGCACAGTATAGAAGAACCCCCTCGCCTACGCAAGCGTGATTTTGTATATTTTGTATGCGCTGAAGCAACCCGGATGGAGCGAGCAACAAAATTTACAGCAAAGGAAGGTGAACATGGACCACGGCAAAATCGGCCGGCGGAGCTTTTTAGCGGCGACGGCCCTGCTGAGCGCCGCGGCGCCCCGGCTTGACCAGGCGCGCGAGCTTCGCGAACAGCAATTGGAAGGGATTTACACGATTATGCAGACGCCCTTCCGGGAGAGCCTTGAGATCGATGAGGAAAGCCTGCGGCGCGAGTGCGACTTCCTGGTGAGGTGCCGCGTCAACGGCATGGTGTGGCCCGCGGGCGCGGGAGAAACAACCTCGCTCTCTCACAGCGAACGTCTGCGATTCTCAAAGGTCATCGTGGACGAAGTACGAGGACGTGCCCCGGTGTTCATCGGCGTGCATGGCGCGAACAAGTTCGAAGCGATGGAGTACGCGCGCTACGCGGACAAGATTGGCGCCGATGGGCTGCACGCGATGGGCCCTTCCGACAACTGTTCGGACCCGCAGATGCTCGCCGAGTATTTTACGGCCATCGCCTCCGTCTCGAAGCTGCCGCTTTCCATCCAGGAATCGACGCCTGGAATG
>JBOGJW010000147.1:0-3563 GCA_050745245.1 Terriglobia bacterium
GTCGGAGGTTGAGGTTGACATCATCCTCGGACACAGGGGTCCGCAAGGTTGGCCTCCCCGTCTTGATTTCCTGGTGGCCGTGGAGGCCAAATGCTGGAAAAGAAAAAGTGTGCATGGGCCGATGCCAAAAACAAACCTATGGGGCCAAGTCAAACGCAACCGCGAGTGCGGCTACGACCGCGTCGCAGGAATCGATATCTTGTGCGGTGAGCCGGATTCGGACTACCGGGAGGCCATGGTGGCCTCACGTAGCTTTCACGCATCCGAGACTGAAAAGTTGAAGTGTGAGGCGGTGAAGCATCGCTTCCATAAGTACGAAGGCTACGCGATTTTTTCATTTGGTGCAATCGATTGGAAGGATGAGAGTAAGGCTGGAACCCTGGCTATGATTGCAACTAGGGCTGCTCCACCTCTGGCGCCGCACAGTGAGGCGGTCGAGAAAGCTGTACAGGCCGTGCTGGAAACCTGCTGCCGGGAGTTTGCTCCGCCGTATCATTTTTATTTCCGAGATGGTCGATGGGTGGCTACTCCTTGCTTCGCGGGGTAGCGCTCGGGCTGGCACATCGCGCTTTGAAATCTCTATATGATCCACCCCCCTCAGAAGCTGAACCGAAGGCGCGCGGCAACGCTGCGCGGCGGGGCGAGAGCGGTGCCGGAAAACAGGCTGGCGAAGTTGATGACATTGAGGCGGCCTGTGAGATTTGAGCCCTGAAGCTCGAGGGTCAACTGCCTTCCTTCTTTCCGGTAGAGATCGGCGCCGAACGACGCGCCGAAGGAATAAGAATGGCGGACGCGGCCGCGGGCGAAATCCACCTGGCTCAGAATGCGCGATCCGTACTGCGCGAGCAGAAAGCTGTAGTCGATGTCACCCGTATCGAGCTCCACGGGCAATCCGCTGCCGAAGGAATTTTCCAGCGCCATCCAAACCCGCCGGCTCGCCTGAAAGCGCAGCTCGCCTCGAGCGGTATTCCGCTGATCCTGTGATATCCAGAAGCGGCTGTTCTCCGCCACGCCCGCAATCGCTTCTGCGCCGATAAAAAGCCCGCCCGTGATCGGTCCCTGGCCGATTCCCTCCTGGTTGGCGTAGCTGATGAAGCTGGAGAACCGGCCCCACTGCGGAAACTCGAGCTTTCCCTCGATGCCCTGAATGCGCGCGCTGGCGTCGGCAATGGGAAAGCTGACGCCCGTGTTCAGCAGCGTATCGTCATCGGGAAAATTCAGGAAAGCGCGGCGAAACACATTAGCGTCCAGGCGCAGATGCCCCCAGAATGCCTTGGTCAAACCGATCTCGTAGTAGTTTGCGCGCGCGGGACGCACCGGCAGGCGCAGGACCAGGCTGCTGACGCGATCGAGCTCGGGCGAGCTGGCGAGCAGCAAATTCTCGATGGCCGGCGTCTGGAATATCCGGTCGTATGAAGCGTGCACCAGGAGGTCCGCGGCGGGGAAATAGTGCGAGACCGCCAGGCGCGGGCTCCATGCGGAATCCTTCGCCACGAAACCGTAGTGGTCGTAGCGGATGCCGAGGCTGACGTTCCAATTCCGCTTATGGTAGGCGTCCTGCACAAACGCGCCCGGCTCGCGGTCCGTGCGGCGGTCCTGAAAGGTGAAGCGCTGGAGTGTGCCCGGATCGAAGAGCGCGGGGTCGGTGATCGTATACTGTAACGCCTCGTGGACGGGATTAAAGATCAGGCTCGCGCCCAGCTTCCAATTATGCGACCCGTGGACGCCCGCCAGCGCCACCCGGCCGTAAGCTTCCCTGAAACCCCGCCGCTGCCCAATGATCACCGGAACTGCAAGGCGGTTTGACCAGAGCTGGAACACCTCATCGCGCAGGCTCCCTTCAGCGATGAGCAGCAGGTCTGGAGAAAGCGTCCGCTGGTAATCGGCCTGGCCGCTGGTCTCAGTGCTTGCGCCGTTTTGAAGCTGGCCGGCCTGCTCCTGCACCTGCTCGTTCGGGACCATGTAGCGCACGTCGTGGTGCGTTACGGCAACGCGAAGGCGCGCACGCGGTGACAAATCACGCGAATAACCTGCCGTGAATCCGCCGGTACTGGCGTGATTCGTGTAGTTCGCGAGCACCGGCGGATCAAGGTAGCGATCCGTCACGCCGGCATCACCGGTGACCGTAAACTGGTTCGAGCCGCGCGCGTATCCGATGCCGGCGTACCCGGCCAGGGCAGAGAAGCTGCCGGCCTGCGCCGTGGCGCTCATGTGCAGGCCCGGCGGCGTGCTTTGCTGCGTGGTAACTTCCACCACACCGCCCAGCTTGCGCCCGTACTCGGCGGGAAAGCCGGCGGTGATCACGCGCATTTCTTCGATGTTGCCAAGGCTGCGCGGAGGCGTGAATGCCGGCGAGCGGTTCTCGGCGATCGGCAGCCCGTCGACCACGTACTGGACGTCGTACTCGGAGCCGCGTGGATGAAGCACTCCATTGGCTTCAACAAGCCAGCCGGGCTCCGATTGCACCAGGTCGATCAGGCCCCGGCCCATCTGCGCGGATACCTGCTCGCCAATATGCCGCCGGCCGATCGAATAAACCGTCCCGGTGCGTTGCTGGTCGAGGAGGGTTGCGGAATCCGTTACGCTGATGTGACTTTCAACCGGGGCGAGGCCAAGCTCCACTGAAATCCGGAGCGGAACCTCGGAGCGGATTTCAACGATCTTTTCGCAGGGGAGAAATCCCGGGTGGGAAATGCGAAGGTGATACGCGCCAAAAGGCAACTGGCGAGCTACATAGCTGCCATCGCCGCCAGTGACGAAGCTCCTGCTCACCTGGTTGATTTCGCTCACCAGGAGAATCTGCGCGGAGAGCGGCGCGCCGCGAGGATCTTTCACCAGCAGCCGCAGCTCGCCCAGCTCGCGCTGGCCGAAGGCGACGGAGCTTGCAGAGAGGATCAGAACGAGAAGGAAAAGAATTTTTCGTTGTTGCTGAAACGGGAGAGCGACAAGGCCGGAACCACGCTGGCGGCGCATGAATACAGAATATCATTTGGATCCCCACCGCAGCGTGTGAGGACTCAGCAATTCTTTGGTTTGCGACAATGCGGCCGAGCTGAGTGTGAACGGATGAATCTTTCTTCTTAAGTGGCTTTGGCTTCCAACCGATCTTGAGCAACGCGCGGTAAACTTTGTTGGCTTTCGTGCTTGGCCAGCGACTCACGCGCCTATACCAAGACTGTTACCCCTTACGCTGTGGGCGGGCCAAGTTCTGAAAACTCTAATCGGGCGTGGAAATTCCCAAGTCGCGGCAAATCTTGCGGGCCAGCAAGCCATTGATCTCGGAGTGGCGTGGTACAGATGAGGTTTTGTTCTTGGCCGGATTTTTGTAAAGCGTGTGCTACTGCCTTCGCGGTCACACTGGCAGCCTTGGCGTTCGAGGTGACGGATAAGGTCGCGCCGCTTCACGCGGAAGCCAGGGAGACTTTTTCTCTCAGGATGAATTCCGCAGGAACGGGAGTTCCTGTGAGTTCATGATTCGCCTCAAGGGTCATTTGAATGGCTTCGATGAGGTTCTCTTGGGTTTCAGCCAGCGTCGATCCCTGCGTGTTCGCGCCGGGTAATTC
>JBOGJW010000148.1:0-5562 GCA_050745245.1 Terriglobia bacterium
AGCCCGCACCGAGTGCGGCCGGGACCGCCGCCGCTCCCGTCGTTGAGGGACTTTTATGGCAAACCGGTCAGATTCGGGCGGCCCAAAGGGCCTGTCGGTTCGGCAGCTCACGCTAATCTTCCTGGGAGCGGT
The DNA here is from genome assembly GCA_050745245.1 of Terriglobia bacterium. Classification (GTDB taxonomy): domain Bacteria; phylum Acidobacteriota; class Terriglobia; order UBA7540; family UBA7540; genus RH2-MAG17b. The sequence continues at coordinate 133 of JBOGJW010000148.1, forward strand.
GGGCGTGTGCGCGCTGTTCTTTGCGCTCGGGTACCTGGTGGGAACGAACAACAGACCCGCTGATTCAGGCTTGGCGACCGAACAGGTTCCGCCGCCCGGGGAAATTCCACCCACCGTGAATCCGCCGGTCCAATACAGCGACGCCGAACAGACGCCGTTGGACCGCCCCGGCCAGGGCTCGGTAATCGAGCAGAACATCAACTCGACCCCGGCGCCCGCGGCCGCTGCCGCGCCCACGGCCCCGGTGAAACAGGCGCCCCCACCCGCGGCGGCCGAGCGGAGCACCAGGAAAAGCCCAAGCACGCCGGCTGCAATCCTTCCTGCGGCGAGAGCAAAGGGCCTGATGATCCAGGTATCCGCCTCGCACGCCGAGCAAGAAGCCTCCACGCTGGTTAGAAAGCTGAAGTCGCAGGGGTATTCCGCGCTCCTGGTGACCCCGGAGGAAGCCGGAGCTCACGACCGCATTTATCGAATCCAGGTGGGGCCGTATGCGACCCGGCGGCAAGCAATGCAGGCGATGGAGAGGCTGGGCCGGGCGGGGTTCAAGCCGTTCATCAAGGAGTAAGGACTGACACCGCCTGAGCCAAACATCAAGAACCATCCCGCGAGTGAGTTCCCACCCGTATTGAACCCTTCCGACCGCACCTCCGCAATCCAGCGGCTGTTCCAGCATCGCCTCGCGCGCCTGGGAGCAACCGTGCTGAGCGGCATTCTGCTGGCCCTGGTCTTCCCGCGCGTCAGCGTCACCGGCCTGGTATGGTTCGCCTGCATTCCTCTCTTCCTTGCGCTTGCCTTCGAGCGGAATATCGGGTTCGGGTTCTTGTGGGGGCTCATCACCGGAGCGGTCTTCCTGGCGGCAAGCCTTTCGTGGTTCGTCGCCGTGATGGAGAACTACGGCGGCTTGGCATCCTACGAAGCTCTGGCCGCGATGGTCCTCTTTCTGGCGCTATTTTCGCCATTTTGGGGCGTTTTTGGCTTGCTCGAGGTGTGGGCGGCGCAGCGCTCCGCGCGGCTGGCCCTGCTGCTGGCGCCGTTCCTTTGGGTGGCGCTGGAGCTCGCGCGCACTTACCTGATTACGGGGTTCCCATGGAACTTGCTGGGTTACGGCGTCCAGGCGCAGGGTCTCGAGCAGATTGCCTCGGTGACTTCCGTTTACGGGCTTTCCTTCTTTGCAGCGGCGACATCTGCGCTTCTGTGCTGGGTTTTGATAAAGCCGCGCTTCAACGCTGCCCGCGGCTTTACCATTGCCTGGATCGTGTTCCTGCTGGTTCTCGACTTTGCCTTGGCGCCGCCCCCACCGAAGCGGGGAAATGAGCTTGCGGTGCTCGTGCAGCCCGATGCGCCGCTCAAGGAGAGTGAAGTCGAGCGCTGGGTGCCGTGGCGCAACCCCGATCCTCTGGAGCAGCTCGTGAACCTCTCGGTCCGGACGGTGCAGCAGCACGAGAAGCGGGGCGCAAAACCGCCGCTCATCGTATGGTAGGAGAATTCCGCGCCCTTCTTCTTCAACCGCGATCCGGTATTTCGCGGCGCGATGATCACAATGGCGCGCCAGGCCAAGGCTTACGTCATCGTGAACACCGTCACGTTCCTCGGGCCGGGCGGGTCCAGACCGCAGAACACGGCGGTGGTCCTCGACCCCTCGGGCAGCGTGATTCTGGAGTATCATAAAAGTCATCTGGTGCCGATGGGCGAGTACGTGCCCGGCTGGCTGCACTTCACCGGAATGGGGAAGGTCACTTCGGAAGTGGGTGATTTTGTCCCCGGGTCCGGTCACCCCGTGGCTGAAACCCCGGAAGGAGGCTTTGGGATATTCATCTGCTACGAGGCGATTTTTCCGCAGCTCGTTCGGCAGCTCACGCCGCGCGGGCCGGGCGTGCTGATGAACATTTCGGACGATGCCTGGTACGGGCGCTCTGCCGCTCGGTTTCAGCACCTGAACATGGCGCGGTTCCGCGCCATCGAAAATCACCGCTATCTGTTGCGCGCCACGAACGATGGCGTTACCGTGGTGGTTGATCCGTATGGACGGGTTGTGGCGAAGGCGCCGCTCTACCGCCGTGCGGCGCTGGCGGCCGACTTTAACTTCATTTCCGGGCGAACGTTTTATACCGCGCACGGCGATGTTTTCGCCTGGGCGTGCGTGGTGATTGTGCTGGTAATCCTGGGCGTGCGGATCTGGCTGTAGCGGCGATGTCCCCATCGCCGCCAATCGCCGGTGAGGACGCCGGCGCTACAAGGAGCTATATTGATCGAAGAACTGGAACGGGAATACACGGAACTCAAAAACCGCGCGACTGACCTGAGAGGTTTTCTTTGACGCGCCAAGACTCCGAAGAGAACTCGAATCGACCGAGCAGCGCCTCGCCGAGCCCGGTTTCTGGCAGAACCAGGAAGCGTCGCAAAAGATCATGTCGGGCCGGCGGCGGACTGAGGAGCTGCTTGAGACCGACCGCCGGCTCGAGCGGCGGCTCGCCGATCTTGACGCTTACTTCGAGCTGGCGCGCGAGGGCGAGAACGTCCTCGACGACCTGGCCCGCGAGCTGAAATTGTTTCGGGAAGAAGTTGACCGGATCGAGACGGCGTCGCTGCTGTCCGGGGAAAACGACCGGCTGAACGCGATCATCACCATCCACCCCGGCGCTGGCGGCACCGAATCCCAGGACTGGGCGGAGATGCTGCTCCGCATGTACCGCCGCTGGGCGGAGCGTCACGGCTTTAAATTCGGCGTAATCGACTACCAGGCGGGCGAGGAGGCGGGGCTGAAGTCCGTCACTTTTTCAGTGACGGGCGATTACGCCTACGGCCTGCTGGCCTCGGAAATCGGCGTGCATCGCCTGGTGCGCATCTCGCCGTTTGACGCGGCGAAGCGGCGCCACACGTCTTTCGCGTCTGTCTTCGTGAGCCCTGAAATCGATGAGAACATCGAGATTGAGATTAAGCCCGAAGACATCCGCGTGGAGACGTATCGCTCCACCGGCGCCGGCGGGCAGCACGTGAACACCACGGACTCTGCGGTCCGCATTGTTCACCTCCCCACGGGCACCATTGCCACCTGCCAGAACGAGCGCTCGCAGCACCGAAACCGCGAGATGGCGATGAAAGTGCTTCGCTCAAAATTGTACGAGCTGGAGCTGGAAAAGAAGCAGGAAGAATCGCGGAAGCTCGAAGAGATGAAGGGGGAAATCGCATTCGGTAACCAGGCGCGCTCCTACGTCCTCCAGCCGTACCGCATTGTGAAGGATCATCGCACTAAATTTGAAATGGGCGACGCGGAGCGCGTCCTCGATGGCGACATAGACCCGTTTATCAAGGCCTACCTGCTCTCGCAGCGCACCGCGGCGGCGGGGCGATGAGACCGCCGCACATTTCGGAAGCGTGTCATGCCGAGCGCAGCGCAGCATCGGTGTCACCCCAGCGAAAGCGGGGGTCCATTATTAATGGATTCCCGCTCCCCCGCCTGCGCGGAGGACAAGCTTCGCGGGAATGACTGAAATGGGTTTGGTTGCGGTCGAACGCCGCGTAACGGCCTCAAAACTGGATGCGCCGCGGCAGGGCCCCGTTAAGCTGAACGATAGTGCAAAAACTCGTGCGGAAATGGCTCCTTATTCTGATTATTGCGGTCGTTGGGGCCGGCGGGGTGGTGGTGCTGATTCGCATCTCGGCGCTGCCTCGATACCTGCGCCACTACGCGGTGGCCGCCGTCGAACAGCACCTCGGCAGCAAGGCCACATTTGCGAAGCTTGATGTGCATTTTTTCCCAGGGATTCGAATCACCGGTGAAGATCTCGCGCTACAGCTCAAGAGCCGCAGGGATGTCCCGCCGTTTGTAAAAATTCACAAGTTCTCCGCCCGCGCCGGATTTCTCGATCTTCTGCGCAAGCCGCATCACCTCCGTCACGTTGAGCTCGATGGTTTGCAGTTAATCGTTCCTCCCCGAAGCCCTAATCCGCAGCCCAAGCAGTCGCTCAAGAAGAAAGGAAAAGAATACGCCGTCGTGCTCGACGAAATCGTCGCAAACAACGCCCAACTCGTGATGCTGACCGGCAACCCCAAGAAGCATCCGCGCGTGTTCGCAATCCAGCACCTGACCATTTGCAATGCAGGGCTCGGGGAGGCGATGACCTTCAACGCGGACTTGACGAACCCCGCGCCGAAGGGTGAGATTGCCACCCATGGAACGCTGGGCCCGTGGGACCGGGACGATCCGGGGCTGACGCCGCTCTCGGCCGCGTACACCTTCAGCCACGCCGACCTCAGCACCTTCAACGGGCTCGCCGGCATTCTTAATTCGCGCGGCAAGTTCGGCGGCGTGCTCAACCGCATTGACGTCACCGGCGAGACCGATACGCCTGCATTTGAGCTGACGTCGGCCGGCCACCCGGTGCCGCTCGAAACGCAGTTTCACGCCATCGTGAACGGAGCGAACGGCAACACGCTGCTCGATCCCGTGCGCGCGACGCTCGCGGGCTCGCTGATGAATGCAAAGGGAGGCGTCTTCCAGGTGACAGGCGTCAAGGGCCGGGTAGTGATCCTGGACGCAATCGCGTCGGGGGCTAAGCTTGCAGACATCTTGCCCGTCGCCGTCAAGGCGGGCGCGCCGCCCATGAAAGGGCTGATCGACTTTCAAACGCAGATCAAGATTTCTCCTGGCGCGGGCGACATCCTCGACCGGCTCGCGCTCGACGGATCGTTCCGCATTCACGACGCCTCCTTTACGAAGCTCGACGTGCAATCAAAAGTGGACGCGCTCAGCCACCGCGCCAGGGGGAATCCCGGAGTAACGAGCAGGAAGGACGTGATCTCCCGCTTCAGCGGAAGATTCACCATGAAGAATGGTGTGATGACATTTCCGCGCCTGAGCTTCGGCGTTGCCGGGGCTTCCGTGCATTTGAGCGGCAACTACAACATACATAACCAGAAGCTCGATTTTCACGGCGCGCTGCGCCTCGAAGCGGCCATTTCGCAGACCGTGAAGGGGTGGAAATCGTATCTGCTGAAGCCGCTCGATCCGCTGTTCAGGAAGAACGGCGCCGGAACGGTGCTGCCCATCCACGTGACGGGAACCGAGTCCGACCCGTCATTTGGTATCGACATCCGCCGCGTGCTGACGGGAAGCGACTAAACAGCATTCGAAACCAAAACTACAGCGATGATTCTTTCTGCCGCGGCGCTCGGCGCCTGCCCTCACGAAGGGCGCCCCGAAAAAATCAGCGGTCCACCGCCCGCCGCCCCAGAGGAAGCGGCCCTTGAGAAGGCCGCGAGTGAGAGAAGCCGCGCGTTCACTCCGCCCGCGAAACCAGATCACGCCATCAGTCTCTTCTTCGCCACCAGCCTCTTCTTCATCACCAGGGCGATCATCAGCAGTCCGCTGCCGAGAAGCACAAATGCGCCCGGCTCGGGAGTGGCGGTAAGGAACTCCTGAGGCGATAG
>JBOGJW010000149.1:0-2738 GCA_050745245.1 Terriglobia bacterium
AATCGTGTCCGATTGGCTGCAACCTAATTTGGACAAGCTTGGGATAAACGCGCCGCTACGTTCGCGCCCGAGACTTGAGGCATCACCTAATTTGTCGCCGATCCCAACCGCTGCTGCAGAGTCCGACTTGCGCGCGCCCATGCAACTTTCTGCCGCTAATGACTCTCTATCTTAGTGGAAGCTTCCCGCTGCCCAACTGGGCCGGCCGGGGCATTTCCAGGCAATGCGGATAACAACTTCTCATTTCAGACTGGCGGCGGGCATTTGTGTCGCGGTCCTGTTGGTATCGCTGGGCATCCCCGCGCGGGCGGCGAATCGCCCCCTCAGCTCTGACGACGTCACGCTGCTGCTGATTGGCGGCGCGAGCTCGCAAAAGATGATCACGCTCATCCAGCAGCGCGGCATCGACTTTCACCTGAACCCCGGCCTGGTGAAGCAGTTTTACCAGGATGGCGCGACGGATCAGGTGATCGATGCGCTGCAACACGCCAGCCAGAACGTAAAAGCGCCCGCAGCGGCTTCTTCGGCTGAGCCGCAGTCCGAGGCTCCTTCCAGTGCACCGCCGTCCTCTGGCACGGGCCAGCCGGGTCCCGTGCTGCCCGCAGCCGCGCCTGCGGAAATGTCCGCACCCGCCGCTCCGGCGTCGGGCGGAGGTGTTCCCGCAGCCGCCCCGCGCCCGGCCGCGCCAACCCAGACCTCCATTCCGTCGGCTCAGCCGAAACCAGCCGCGGCCGCAGCGCCGCCGGCCAGCACCGCACCGCTGCCTGACCCCAGCCCGGCGCAAATCCAGCAGATCATACAGACGTTCGCGGCCAAGGAAAAACTCTTCAAGGAAGCGCGCGACAATTACACGTATCACCAGATCAACCGCGTAGAAACACTCGACGCCGACAACCATGTCGACGGCGTCTGGGAGCAGGACTGGGATATTCTTTTCGACAACAACGGACAGCGGATTGAGCGCGTGACTTACGCTCCGGAGAGCACCCTTAAGAGCATTCTCATCACCGAGCAGGACCTTCAGTCCCTGCGCAGCATTCAGCCCTTCGTCCTCACCACCGATGAGCTGCCGGAATACGACATTCGGTATCTCGGACACGTTCACGTGGATTACATCACCGCGTATGTGTTCTCGATTCGACCCAAAGAGATCAAGAAGGGGAATGAGTACTTCAAGGGAGTTGTTTGGGTGGATGATCACGACCTGCAGATCGTGAAGGCCGAAGGGCGCACTGTCCCCGAGCTCCGGAATAAAAACGGACAGAACCTCTTCCCGCGATTCACCACGTGGCGGCAGCAGATCGACGGCAAGTATTGGTTCCCCACCTTCACCATGGCCGACGATGAGCTCTATTTCGATCAGGGGCCCGTGCACATTAAGGAAGTCATCAAGTACACCGACTACAGGCAGTTCAAATCCAAAGTCAAGATTCTCAAGGCTGTCCCGATCAGCGCGCCCCTGCCGCCCGGCGCCCCGAAACACTGAACCGTGGCGCAGCAGGCCGGGGGTAGCGCAGACCTCCGCCTTTGAGGTCTGCGGCCTTTGTTCAAGGCCCAACGGAAAAACCGCGAACCTGAAAAACGCAGGTCCAACGCTACCTCGCTACGGGCCTCGACTCGCTGGCATCCACGAGCACAAACTGCGGAGTTACAAAATAACTCCGCGCTACCCCTGGTAAAATCGGCTGCTATGAATCCTGCCAATCTCCTCTGGCGGATCGCGCTGGTGCGCCCGCGAAACCCATTGAACATCGGGGCCGCGGCGCGCGCAATGGCAAACTTCGGCTTCCGCAACCTGGTGGTGGTTGAGCCCTACGACCCGGTATGGCAGGAATCGCGCTCTGCCGTTGGCGCCGGGGACGTCCTGCGGTCGGCGCGGACCGCCGCGACGCTTGCGGAAGCGCTCAGCGATGTGACGCTTGTGGTGGGGACCACTTCGGGCCAGCGCCGCGCGCTTGACCGCGAGCTGATCAGCCTCGATCAACTGCGGCCGTGGATTCAGCGCCAGGCACGGCATCGCAAGGCCGCGCTGCTATTCGGTTCTGAGAAGACCGGCCTCTCGAACGAGAACCTGAGCTACTGCCACGTACTGGTCCGCATTCCCACCACGCGCGAGTGCCCTTCTATGAACCTGGGACAAGCCGTCGCGGTCTGCTGCTATGAGCTCGGCAAACGGAAGCGCGCCGCAGCTCGTTCCGACGGCGAGTCTGCGAGCGTTGCCGCGCGCGGCGCCACTCTTAGCCCGCCTGCCACAATTCAGTCCCTTGAACACGTTTTCGGGCGCGCTGTGCGGGTCCTCGATGGCGCAGGTTATCTCAAGCCCAACAGCCGCGAGGCGGTGATCGTCAGATTACGCCGCATGTTCATGGAGCGCGGGTTTTCCAGCCACGACGCGAAGATCCTGGGCGGCATCCTGGCGCAAATCGAGTGGAAGATGGGAAAAACGGCAACTTCCAGCGCCGGCATCCCGCAAGAGTCCTAACTAACAGGTTGCTGAAAGCACCTGCCTAAACGGCGTAGCGGCGATTTTATATCGCCATTGGTCCAGTATTCTCAACGGCCGCATTGCGGCATAAAGCCGCCGCTACACGCCTTTCAGCAACCTGCCTAGCCCAACTTCCGCGGTCCGAAGCGATTCTTGAGCGGTTTCGGAAAGCAAGCCTCTCGTTTTCAACAACGGGCTCTGGCAAGTGCAAAATAGTGACGAAGAAGTGCGATAATTTATCTTGACATCGGCG
>JBOGJW010000150.1:0-2091 GCA_050745245.1 Terriglobia bacterium
CCGCGGACCTGAGAAGCGCAGGTCCGCGCTACCGTACTCATTTGTAGGCGGGCGCTGATTGCCCCGCCTCTACATCGAAATGCATGGAAACAATTACCAAAAAGCCGAACCTCTTCGGTTTTGACCACGAGGACCTGGAGCGGCTGGCGCGGGAATACCGAGAGCCCCCCTACCGCGGTCGCCAGATCTTTCGCGCCGTCTACGAGCATCGTGAGCGCGATTTTCATTCCGTTACAGGCCTCGCGCGTGGCTTTCGGGAGGCGCTCGACAATCGCTTTTCGATCCGCTATCCGGAAGTCCGGCAGAGATTTCTCTCGAGCGACGGGTCCGTTCGTTATCTACTGGAGCTCGCGGACGGCGACGCCGTCGAAGCCGTCTACATGCCCGAAGAGCGCCGGGCGACCCTCTGCATCTCAAGCCAAGCCGGGTGCGCGGTGGCGTGCCGCTTCTGTTTCACTGCGCTCATGGGCTTGCGTCGTAATCTCGATGCGGGCGAAATTCTGGGGCAGGTGTGGGCGATCCTGCAGGACCAGGGAATAAGCCGCGGCGCACGCCTCAACGTCGTATTCATGGGAATGGGGGAGCCGCTCCTCAACTATGCCGAGGTGATGAAAGCAATCCGCATTATGGCTGATCCGGAAAGCTTCGCCATTCCACTGCGGCGCGTGACCATCTCAACGGCGGGAATTATTCCCGGAATTCGCGCCTTGGCTCAGGAGCGCGAGCGGCCCAAGCTGGCCGTCTCGCTGAACGCGTCCACCGGCGAGCAGCGCACTGCTTTGATGCCAATCAACCGCAAGTATCCTCTCGATGAGCTTATCGCCGCCTGCCGGGAATACGCGCTTCGGCCGCGAGAGCGGCTGACGTTCGAATATGTCCTGTTGGAGGATGTGAACGATTCTGACGTCGATGCCGCGCGCGTGGCGGCGCTGCTGCACGGCATTCGCGCCAGAGTGAACGTGATCCCGTACAATTCCGGCGCGGCGCTGCCCTACCGCGCGCCCGCACTCGAGCGCGTGCTCGCGTTTCAGGAGGCGCTCAAGCGGCGCGGCGTCCCTGCATTTATTCGGATATCGCGCGGGCAGGATGTGAACGCTGCGTGCGGCCAGCTTCGCCTGGCGGTGTAAGCGTCGGCGTCTTGCAGGCATTGCTCAACAAGGCGGCGCTACGGATCCGCCGCGGTCAACTTCTGCATCAAATGTTGGCCGCAACGCGGGCTGGCATTCAAGCCGCTGCCGCGCGTTGCCGATAGCAGGTTGGAGAGGATATTTCCGGTGCCATCCCTTCCGAAATCGTTGACCAGAATCTGGCCGTGGGTCAGAAATTCGCTGGCCGTGGCTCTTTGCGCCTGGCTCGCATGGGGACTGTTTCATAGGGAGTTCTGGTCCGCGTGGCGCGATCTGCACGGAACCTGGATGCTGCTGGCGCTGGGCACCACCCTCGCCACGCTGTTTGTCCGCGTGATGAAGTGGCACCTGCTGCTTTCTGAAGAGAAGCTTCCGCGCAACGGGCGGGAATCTGCGCGCGCGCTGCTCGGCGGATACGCGCTGGCTTCCATCACACCGGGGCGCGTGGGCGACCTGAGCCGCTGCATGTTCATGAGGGAAGGCCGGCGCGGGCGCACGCTGCTGTTTACCTTCGTGGACAAAATGTTCGATGTCTGGGCGGTGCTGGGATTTGCGGTGCTGAGCCTTTTCCTGTTCCTGCCGCGCGTCTATGCGCTGGCAGCGGCGGCAGGCTGGGTGGCGCTGGTGCCGCTATTCATTTGCAGCGGGCGCTGGGTGCGGCACGCCAGCCATCACTCCTCCCATCTCGAGCGCTTTCGCAGCTTTTGGGAGGCGTTCACGAGTGTCTCGGCGGGCTGCTTTGGCGGGTGGGCGCTCTGCTCGTCGGCGCTCGACATGGTCACCCTTTTCTGCCTTCTGCGCGCGTTCCACGACACCGGCTTCAAAGTGGCCCTGGTAAGTTATCCCTGGATGGTGATCGCGGGCGCCTTGCCCCTATCGCTGGGCGGCGTGGGTCCGCGGGAGGGGCTCTCGGCCCTGCTGCTTCCGTTCTTTTCGATTTCCCGGGTAGCCGCGGTGAATATAT
>JBOGJW010000151.1:0-5049 GCA_050745245.1 Terriglobia bacterium
CGTTGTAGTTGGAGAACTCGAACGGGGAGAGAAGCTGCAGCGAGCCGATTCCCGCCAGCGGGCGCCGTGAATTCACGTTGGCCTCGGTAGCGCCAGGTCCATAGACGCCCGGGTTGCCTTCGGTCGAGCTCATTCCTTTGACCATATGGTTTCCCACGTAGGCCAGCGTCACGCCCAGGCTCTGCGTCACCTGGCGCTCCACGGTGAAATTCCACTCCTGAACGTAGCTGGTGCGGCTGTCGGGCGCCAGCGCGGCGGTGGCTACGGGCGGGGTGAAGGGATACGTCTGCAATTGCGAAGCGGTGGGCGGGGTCCAGGGAAAGGGCGCGCCGCCGGCGTAACCGAGGTACGGACTGGCGAAGCTCGGCGGGTCCGAAATGTTAATCGTGAGTCCGCGAAACGTCGCGATGTTACCGGAGAAGCGCTGCAGGTTCAGCGGCGAGGGCCGGTAGAAGATGCCGTATGCTCCGCGCACAATTGTTTTGGCATTGCCCTCGACATCCCAGGCAAAGCCCACGCGCGGAGCCACGTTGTTCCAGTCGTTCCGGAAGACCGAATGTTGCAGCCCGGGATCGCCGGAAAAGACCAGTCCGGTGGGCGCGTTCGGCGCCACGGTCGAGTGCACGCCTGCTTCGAAGCCCACCTGCGGCGCCAGCCGGTCATTGGCGGGAAGCCACGGCTCCCAGCGCACCCCCAGGTTCAGCGTAAGGCGCGGGAGCACCCGCCAGTCGTCCTGAATCCAGGGCTGCCATTTCGTCTCGTAGATGCTCTGGGGCGAGGCGCCGTGCTGGCTGAAGAGCTGGGGCAGGCCCAGGAGAAAATCGGCCATCGCATTGCCGGACTTCGGCACCGCGGCCGAGGCTGTCCGCGAGCCGTCGAACGACCACGTGCCCGATTCGCGTGAGCGGTCGAAGGCGTACTCGTCATTCCGAATTACATCCATGCCGAACTGCACCATGTGCTTATCGTGGGACCACGTGAAGTGCGCGCGATACTCGAAGGTGTGAGGCTGAATCTGGATGGGCGTCCCGCTGACAAGGTTCGCGTAGCCGCTGATCGAGGTGGAAATCTGCGGCGGCGCGTTCGAACTCGCCAGCGGGACGTTCGCGCCCAGCGCCTGCATCGTGGTCGGCTCAACCGCCGCCCGGACGCGCGGAACGCGCGTGTAACCGAACGTCCCCACCAGCAGAAGGTTGGGGCTGAAGGTGTGCGTGTCGGAAACCATCAGGCTCTGGTTGGTGTAGGTGTCGGTGCCGTAGAAATCGGGGAACGGGCTGGTCGCTTCTTGAAAATCGAACTTGTCGAAAAAATACCGGCCCGTCAGGTGATCCCGCGAAGAGAGATTGTGATCGATCCTCAACAGCGCCTGATCGTCGTTTTGATTCGTGCGAGGATTCGATTGGAACGTGCCGTTCGGCTGATTCGGCAGCGGCATGTAGGGCAGCAGCGTTGCCGCCAGCGGATCGATCCGATCAGAAGGAATCGTGTTACCCGGGAAAGTCTTCCCTGTGGCCGGGTCGACGATCACCGGGCCGCCCGCGAAGTTCCCCTGGCGGTAGGTGGCCGGCGGCGGCGTGGCGACGGAGGGGCTGGCGCCGCCCACCACGCGCGTCCCCTGGTACGACGCGAAGAAGAACGTCTTGTCCTTGATGATGGGCCCGCCGAACGTGCCGCCGTATTGATTGCGCTTGAACGGCGTGGGCGCGCTGGCGAAGAAATTGCGCGCGTCCAGCGTGTCATTGCGCAGGAACTCGAAGGCGGAGCCGTGAAAATCGTTGGTGCCCGAGCGCGTGGAAAACTGGACGCTCGCGCCCGCGCCCGACTGGCTGGCGCTGAAGTTGGAAGACTTCACAGTGAACTCCTGCAGCGCGTCAGGATCGGGCAGCACCGGCGCCGTGCCGAAGTGCACGTCGGTGTAATTGACGCCGTCGAGCTCGTAACCGTTGTCCGTGCCGCGGTTGCCATTCACGGCAACCTGCGTGTTCGCGGTCTGGAAACTGAGCGAGCCGCCGTTCTGGCCGTTCATGTTGATCGCGCCCGTGGTGAGGAAAACGAGCTGAAGGGGATTGCGCCCGTTCAGCGGCATATCGCGCATGCTCTGGCTTTCGACCGACGTCTGCAGCTCCGACGACGTCGGCTGCACCTCCTGCGCGCCCGCCGTCACTTGCACCGTCTGCGCCGCATGGCCTACCTGCAGCTCGATGCGAATATCCACGCTGTGTCCCGTCACCAGCGTGATGCCGCGGCGCGTTTGCGTTGCGAAGCCGGCGTGAGACGCGGTGACGTCATACACACCGATGGGCAGGTCGGGAAATCGAAATAAACCAGCCGGGCCGGTTTCCATCACATGGCTCAAACCGGTTTGCGCGTTCCGGCACGTGACCCGCGCTTGGGGAACCACAGCCCCCGAGGGATCAACCACCGTGCCCGTAAGTAAGGCGGTAGACTGGCCGCAAAGCTGGCGAGGCGCTACAAGCGCCACCAGCGCGGCAAACAACAGCAGAATCGGAGCATATACCCGTGCAGCGGGAGCGGTGGCGTCTCTTCTCATTAGCTTTCCTCCTTGCTTAGAACACATCGGCCACAATAGCTCCGGGCGCGTCCGGATTGCAAGTAATCCAGTGTACGACATAAACGTTGAAGTGCGGGATCTTGCTTGATTTTTACGGCTATTCACAGACCGGCGCCTTGCGGGGCCTTAGTCATTTGACCAGCAGGGGGCGCCTGCCAGCGGAATGCTCTCGCTACGCTATAATGGACGCCCAATCCTCGGTCCCGGTGTAAACGTGAGGCAGTCTGAACCCAAAAACGTCATCAAGAAGCTGAAAGGCGGCCTCATTGTCTCCTGCCAGCAGCCGCCGAACTCGCCGCTGTCGCCACCCGGAATAATCGCGGCGATGGTCGCCGTTGCGGAGCAGCAAGGCGCGGTGGGTGCGCGCGTCAACGGGGCGAAAAATATTCGAGCGGCCCGGCGGGCGTCGGGCATTCCGATCATCGGCATCGAGAAGCTGCACGTTGCGGGCTCATCCGTTTATATCACGCCGACGTGGGAATCCGTCCGGCGGGTCTGCAAGGCCGGGGCTGCAATCGTGGCGCTCGATTGCACGCGTCGCCGCCGCCCGGAAGACCAGTCGCTCGCCGAAATCCTCCGGCGCGCTAAGAACGAGCTGGGCGCGATCATCATGGCGGATGTGGCGACACTTAAAGAGGGCGTTGCGGCCGCCGAGCTTGGCGTGGACGTCATCTCCACTACCTTGTGTGGGTACACGCGGGAGGCACGCCATTGCGCCGGACCGGCATTCGAGCTTCTGGCTGAGTTGGTGCGGCGTGTCGCGGTTCCAGTGGTCCTCGAAGGGCGCGTGCACTCTCCGGACGACCTTCGGAAGGGGTTTGATCTGGGCGCACACGCCGTGGTGGTTGGCGCCGCGATTACGGACGTCGGGTGGCTCGCGCGGCAGTTCGCGCAGGCCGCTCCGCGGCCAACGAAGCGGCTGCTTAAAAACGTGTAGCGGCGGCTTTATGCCATGCGGCATTGAGAATACTGGATTAATGGTGCTAAAAAAATCGCCGCTACTCCGTTTCAGCAGGGCTTCTCAGCAACCTGCTCAAACGCCGCCGTAGGTTTGAGACCTGACAAATGAAGCTGTTCCTCGCCGTCGATGGCGGCCAGACGAGCACGCGGTTGTTATTAGCGGACGAGACCGGCGCGATCCTGGCGCAGATCGCGGGCGGTGCCAGCAACCATACGGAAGAGCCGAAAGGCCGCGACAGGCTCGAGCGCGTCGTCGTATCTTGCCTCGAGACAGCGCTTGCCGCGGCTCATCTCTCTCCTCTCGAAAACCAGGAGTTCAGCGCGGCCTGCTTCGGCATGACGGGCGAGACGGAGATCAAGCGCGAGGTGCTGGCGCGGATCATCAGCACACCGCACCTTCTGGTGGTTCACGATTCGGTGAATGCTCTCGCGGGCGCGACCGAAGGCGAGCCAGGAGTAATCGTGATCGCCGGAACCGGGTCGGTGGCGCGCGGGTTGAATGCCGAAGGCAAAGAGATGCGCGCCGGCGGTTGGGGCCACCTCTTCGGCGACGAGGGCAGCGCGTATTGGATTGGGCGGGAGGCCGTCCGGGCCGCAGCCGCGCAGTACGATGGCTTCGGCGATGCCACAACACTGACCAACTTACTGACTGCCCGTTTGGGTGCCAGCCCTCCCTATGAGATCATGGCGCGGTACTACTCAGGCGAGCTGTCGCGCGAGCACCTTGCCGGGCTCGCGGTTGTCGTCAGCGAGGCGGCGAAGGAAGGCGACTGCGTTTCGCAGGCTATTCTGCGTGACGCCGGGGCTCAGCTCGCCCGGCTGGCGAATGCAGTCCTCAGCCGGTTATTTCCGTTGGCTGAAGAAGCCGCGGAGCCGCAGGAGTCCGCCGTGGTTTCCTACACGGGCGGGGTGTTCCAAGACGCGCTGGTGCTTTCAGCGTTCACCGAACGTGTCCTCGCGGAGCATCCGCGCTCGACAGTGCGCCCGCCGCTACTCCCCCCGGTCTTCGGCTCGCTGATTCTTGCTTACCGGTCGGCAGGCGTTTCTGTGGCGTCTGCAATCCGTGCAAGATGGCGCGAGATGCCGTAGGGGCGCGGCTTACCGCGCTCGTGGCCCGCTCAATCGCCGTCACCCCCGCGGAAGCGGGGGTCCAGTCAGGGCAAAGATGGATTCCCGCTCTCGCGGGAATGACTGAAAATGGCGTTTGATTGCGGCCGCAAAGATGGCGCTGTGCGACTGTGCTATGCAAATGTCTGTTTCCGCGCGGCGGTTGGAAGAGCCTATCGGCTTTGGCGCGGAAAACCATGCCGGGGCCTGCGCCGATCTCAGTCAGCGCCGGGCCCCCGGCATCACTGGAGGTAGAGCCTTTTCAGGCCTAAACAGTAACCAACACTTGTGTAATCTGAATTCGCCGCCGCGGATAGCGCAGAGCTTTGAAAGCTCTGCGCCTCGTCCATCCAGCACAATAACAAGCCGCCGAGTGGGGTAGCGCGGACCTGCGTTTTTCAGGTCCGCGG
>JBOGJW010000152.1:0-5952 GCA_050745245.1 Terriglobia bacterium
AACATTAAAAATTACTAATGATCGATAAGACCGAACGGGTAGTGCAGCGCGGCCTCGCGGCCGCAACCAACCCAATGCGCCGCAATTCTGAGAAGGCCCGGGTAGCAGACGGCGGTAATTAAATTCGCTATTTCGCACCGAATGAAACTTCGCCCCGAATTCGGCATCACTGTCGGCAGCCGGAAGATTCGCCTTGGCGAGCGCACGCTGATTATGGGCGTGCTGAACGTCACACCGGATTCTTTCTCCGACGGCGGGCAGTTCTTCACGCCTGCTCGAGCGATCCGGCACGCCGTGAAGATGGCGCGCCAGGGCGCCGACTGGATCGATATCGGGGGTGAATCCACGCGGCCCGGAGCGCGGCCCGTTGATGCCGCGGAGGAGCTGCGGCGTGTAATTCCCGTGATCGAGGGGATTCACCGGCGGCTGCCCGGGCTGCCGATCTCCATTGACACTACAAAGGCCGAAGTGGCCGAAGAAGCTCTTCGCGCCGGCGCCAGCATTGTTAACGACGTGAGCGGGTTGCGGTTTGATGAGCGGATCGCCGCCGTAGCGAGCGAACGCCACGCTCCGCTCATCTTAATGCACCTGCGCGGCCACCCGGCCACGATGCAGCAGAAGGCCTTCGCGCGATCGATTTCCCGGTCGCTCCGCTGCGGCCTGAACTGGTCCATCCAGCGAGCGCGTATGCTGGGCGTTCCGCACGGCCAGTTGATTATCGATCCGGGTCTCGGCTTCGGCAAAACGCGGCGCCAGAACTTCGAAATCCTGGCGCGGCTCAGCGGACTCGCCCGGTTCGGGTTACCCATTATGGTGGGTGCATCCCGCAAATCATTTATCCAGGCAGTCGTGTCGGGTGAAGGCCTCGAGCCGCATCGTGCCGGCGCTGGCGCTCGGTCTCAGAAAAAAACGCGGGTGGAAACAAGCTCTGGCGGGTCACTGATCTCAGCCCGCTCGAGGCGAAATTCCGGGCGGATTGAGACGCCGGCTGCGCTCAATTCCGGCGATGCGGCCGCGGCCGCGGCGGCGGTGCTGGCCGGAGCCCACATCGTTCGCGTGCATGATGTTGCCGCCGTTCTTCCTGCGGTGCGCATCGCGGATGCCATCCTCGCCGCCAGCCGGCCCTCGGGTTTGCTATAATAAAACCGGTTGCAGCGTTGGTCCGGCCCGTTCAGGTCTGAGCCGTCCAATTCGAAAACAGGTAATGCCTCAAGTTTCGGGCGCGAGTGTAGTGGCGGGTTTATCCCGCCAGCCCCAAAATGGCGGCGTAAAGCCGCCTCTACGAGCCCGAAACTGAGGCATACGAAAACAGGCGCTCCCTTTTCTAATGCGTGCGCCACATTCGCCTTTAACGCGGCCCCCTGCGGCGCTGCGATATTGTTCCAAGGAGCACAATGGCAACCACCCAGATCGCGATAAGCGAAGCGCAGGCTGAAAGAGCGGGCGAGCAAGTAATCAACGACCTCAGTATTCAGGTGGCCACGGTGAACGGCTCCGGGAGCCAGTCGGCCAACCTGGTGCTGCTGCGCGCCATCTTTCAGATGGGTATTCCGGTCTCGGGCAAAAATCTCTTTCCCTCCAACATCGCGGGCCTTCCCACCTGGTTTACTATCCGCGCCTCAAAGCATGGCTACATCGCCCGCCGCAAAGAGATCGATTTTCTCGTCGCGATGAATCCCGAAACCGCCGCGGAGGACCTTCGCGCGCTTGAACCGGGCGCCGCAGTGGTGTTTGACGAAAAATTGAACCTGCGACGCCTTCGCGACGACCTCGTCTTTTATCCCGTTCCATTCGATCAGCTCGTCGCGCCAATCTGTCCCGACGCAAAGCTGCGCAAGCTCGTGCGCAACATGATTTATGACGGCGTGGTCGCGCAGCTCCTCTCGACCGACATGGCCGAGTTGGAGAAGGCGCTGCGAAAGCAGTTCAAGAAAAAGACGAAAGCCGCGGACCTCAACTGGAAAGCGGTGCAGGCTGGGTACGAGTACGCCGGGCAGCACCTGGAAAAGTCCGACCGCTTCATCTTGGAGCGGATGGATTTGACGCGCGGGAAGATTCTGATCGAGGGCAATAACGCCGCGGCGCTGGGCTGCCTGATGGCAGGTGTCACCGTGGTCAGCTGGTATCCCATTACGCCTTCTTCTTCGCTTTGCGAATCGCTCATCGGCTATCTGAAGCTCTTCCGGGTGGATGCGGCCAGCGGCAAGGCAACGTTCGCCGTGGTGCAGGCCGAAGATGAAATGGCCGCGCTCGGCATGGCGCTGGGCGCGGGCTGGGCGGGCGCGCGCTCCATGACCTCGACTTCCGGACCGGGCATTTCGCTGATGGGCGAGTTTGCGGGCCTCGGCTATTACGCGGAGATTCCCGCGGTGATTTTTGACATACAGCGCGTCGGCCCCTCCACCGGGCTTCCCACGCGCACCTCGCAGGGCGATATTCTTTCCACCGCGGTGCTCTCGCACGGCGACACAAAGCACCCGCTTCTGTTTCCCGGTACGGCTGCCGAATGCTACTCGATGGCTATGGAGGCGTTTGACTTGGCCGAGAAGTTCCAGACTCCCGTTTTCGTGCTGAGCGATCTCGACCTGGGGATGAATTACTGGATGGAAGATCCGCTTCCCTACCCCGAAAAGCCGCTGGCCCGCGGCAAAGTGCTCAGCCGCGAGGATATTGAGCGGATGGGAGGGTTCGCGCGCTATCGTGACGTGGATGGCGATGGGATTCCCTACCGCACTGTGCCGGGCACGCCGCATCCGGCCGCGGCCTTCTTCACGCGCGGCAGCGGGCACGACGACCGGGCAATTTACAGCGAAAAGCCGGAGGATTACGTCAACAACATGGACCGGCTCAGCCGCAAGCTGGAGACGGCTCGCCGTGAGCTACCTGCCCCGCTAATCGCCGAAAAGCCAGGCGCTGACTTCGCCCTCGTAACGTGCGGCACGTCCCATTGGGCGGCGATTGAATCGGTAGATCAGCTCGAGCAGGAGCACGGATTCAGCGTCAGCACCTGCCGTGTTCGCGCGTTTCCCTTTAGCCCTGAAGTCAAGGAATTCATCAAGGGCCAGCGGCGCGTCTACGTGGTGGACCAGAACCGCGATGCCCAGCTTTATTCCCTGCTCCGCCTGGAGGTGGACCCCGAGGACGTCAGCAAGCTGCGCAGCGTGCGCCACTACAACGGCCTGCCGATCGACGCCGCCAGTGTGACAGCCGCAATCATTTCGCAGGAGATGAAATCGTAACCGATGCCAGCAACCACCATCCCGGCCGCGCCGCCGAAAAAAGTGAATCGAATCGGACTGGAGGCCGCAGTGTATCGCGGCAACAAGACCACGCTCTGCGCGGGTTGCGGCCACAATGCCATCTCTGAACGCATCGTCGAGGCGTTTTACGAGCTCGGCGTCGAGCCGCATCGCGTCGCTAAACTTTCCGGCATCGGGTGCTCGTCGAAGAGCCCGGCCTACTTCTTGTCGGGCGCGCACGGCTTCAACGCGCTGCACGGGCGCATGCCCTCGATTGCCACTGGCGCGCTGCTGGCGAATCGAACGTTGCTTGCGATCGGCGTCAGCGGCGACGGTGATACCGCGTCGATTGGCATCGGCCAGTTCGTGCACCTGATGCGGCGAAACCTGCCAATCGTTTATATTATCGAGGACAATGGCTGCTACGGATTGACCAAGGGACAGTTCTCAGCGACGGCGGATGTGGGCTCCCGGCTCAAGACCGGTGTGGTGAACGAGCTGCCGCCCATTGACACCTGCGCCCTGGCCATTCAACTGGGCGCTACCTACGTCGCGCGGTCGTTCTCGGGCGATAAGAGGCAGCTTCTGGCGCTCCTCGAAGGCGCGATTGCGCACCAAGGCACGGCCATGCTCGACGTCATCTCCCCCTGCGTTACATTCAACGATCACGAAGGCTCAACCAAAAGCTACGCGTATGTCAAAGAACACGAGGCCGTGCTCGAAGAAGTGAGTTTTGTGCCGTTCTTTGAAGATATTTCCGTCGAGTACGAGCCCGGCACAAGCAAAGAGATCACGCTACACGACGGCTCGCGGCTGCTGCTGAAAAAGCTCGCCCAGGATTACGACCCCGCCAGCAAGATCGAAGCCCTCCGCGTGCTCCAGCAAGCTGAACAAGAGGGCCAGGTGCTCACCGGGCTGTTCTACGCGAATCCGGAGAGCAGAAGCTTCACGGAAATGCTCAATCTTGTAGATCAACCGCTCGCCAGCCTGCCCGAATCGGTCGTCCGGCCCTCGCGCGAAGCCCTGCACCAGGTAATGGAAGAACTCCGGTAACGCAGCACGGCAGAGCCGCAACCAAGCGAACTGTCATTCTGAGCGAGCTCGCCGCGGCGACCGAGCGAAGAATCCCTGTATTTTTTGAAGCTGAGCGAAATGCGGGGATTCTTCGCTGCGCTCAGAATGACAGGTTCCAAAGAGTTTGCTAAAAAACAAGAAATTACGGTAATGCAATATAGAGAGTGGTAGCCACGGTCAACCGCTTCTCGGTTGACTGTGGGCTTTTGAATTCGGTTAACAAGCCCATGGCCAGGAAAATGCGCCGCGGTGCTGACCGTGGCTACCGCTCTGGCAGCGCTCTACCCTTCCTGGAAGCCCGCGCTCCCAAATCCCTATTTTGCGCAATCCAGCGTATAGCTGAAACCGTCGATGCCGCCGCCCGGCGACACGCTGGCGAGCTCCTCGTCCTTGGCGCAGCCGTGTTTGCGAACAGTGACGTAGTTGGTTCCGGGGAGCAGGTTTACCACTGCGAGGCCGTCGTCGGAAGTCCTGGCCTTGACGTTGTCCACCACCGTTCCGCTGGTCCACAAAATCTCGAGGGTTGCGTCGGTTACAGGTTTTGCCTCCTTATCGCTGATCCGGAAAAGCACCGGCTTGTGCAGCAGCCGCTTGGCATCGTAAACCTCTTCGTTCAGCATGATCAGCTTGAGCCGCGCTTCGGGCTGCGAGTCGGTGAGGTCAGCGTGCTCGAAGAATCCCGTATCAGCCGTTCCGTGCTCTCTCCGCACTGTCACCCAATAGCGGCCCGGCGGCAACTCCTCGAAATAAAAGCCGCCGTCTGCCGCGCTCAGCGTCTGTGCGAGCAGGTGCTGCTGGTCATCGCTGAGCGAAACGAGAATGTCCGCGTCGGGCGCCATGTCGCTGCCAAAGGTAGCGCCTTCGATCGAGCAGTGGTTGGCGGCGGGCATCTGCTTGAGCGTCACCAGGACTGAGTTGCTTTGAACCAAGCCCTGCCACAGATCCACGCCAAGGTCGCGTCGCAGCGCGTCGCCATTGTGGTAGCGCGCGCTATAGCTCACGGAGACCCGGTACGCTCCCCCGAACGCGCCGGCTGCGCCGGAACTGCGCGCGGGGCCGATTCGAATCGCGGCCGTTTCGTCGAGGTCAGCGCCTGGAGCGAGCGAGACGAGCTGCGGGTGTGGAAACCCCGGATTTTCGAGGACCGTTCCCACCGCCGGCACTCCGGCACTTGCGGAGCTTGACGCTGGCGCCGGGCCTTGCGATGCGGGCTGTAGATGAACGGCCAGTGCCGGCCCGCCCGAGCCCGCGTCCGCCGGATTGGCCGAGACTTCACTGGCGTCGCGCACCGGTTCATAAAGCCACAACGCCTGATTCCCGCGGTTGTGAAGGTGAATCGTCACACGCGCGGCGAGGGGTTCCGTGACAACAGGAGTCTCAAGCGAGATGCTTACCTGAAGCGGCTGCTCCGGGCTGCCCGACTGGGCGCACGCAAGCGGGCCAGCCGCGACCAGCAGCGCCGCGACAGCGCATGTGAAAATCGTGATTCGATTCCCAGGCGCGCGCCCCTTCAGCCGATGATCCATAGGTCCCGTTTTCAGTTTAGTTCCGGCGAGTGGAGGAAACAACGAGCGCGCCGGCCGGCGGCCCTGCCTGGAGACGTTATGAAGGAAGGTAGCGCAGACCTCCAGTTTCGAGG
>JBOGJW010000153.1:0-3591 GCA_050745245.1 Terriglobia bacterium
CCGGTTGACTATCCGAAATTTTCCGAAGCCGTGGCGGTGGCGGTGCGTGGCGGGCGGGCCGAGCGCGGAATCCTGATCTGTGGAAGCGGCGTAGGCGCGTCGGTGGCCGCCAACAAGATTCCCGGCATTCGCGCCGGCCTTTGTCATGATACGTATTCGGCGCACCAGGGCGTGGAGCACGATGACATGAACGTCCTGGTGCTGGGCGGGCGCGTTATCGGCGTGGAGCTCGCCTACGAGCTGGCGCGCGCGTTTCTGGGCGCCCATTTCAGCGGAGAAGAGCGGCATCGCCGGCGGCTGGAAGAAGTGAAGGAGATCGAAGCCCGATACGGCCGGCCCGGAGCGTAGCGCCGAGATCCCGGCCCGGCGGATTTGATAATGAGAAAGCTTGTAGCGCAGCGCGGCAGGGCCGCAACGAAATGTCATTTACAGTCGTGCCCCTGAGCCGCCTGGAAGTGGGATGATGGCATCAAGAAGGAGAAAATCATGGACCGCTTAAAAGCGCTTGAGGAACAGGGCCAGTCCATCTGGCTGGATTTTATCCGCCGCAGCCTGATCAGCAGCGGCGAGCTGAAGAAGCTGGTTGAAGAGGACGGCGTGACCGGCGTCACCTCAAACCCTTCCATTTTCGAGAAAGCCATTGTAGGGAGCGACGACTACAGCGCGTCTCTGGACGAGATTTACGGCAGGGGCGAAAGCGATCCCATGAAGATCTTCGAGGGCCTCGCCCTTCCCGATATTCAAGCCGCGGCCGATGTCTTCCGGCCCGTTTACGAAAAAACCTGCCGCGCCGACGGCTACGTAAGTCTGGAGGTCTCGCCGTTTATCGCTTACGACACCCAGCGCGCTATCGACGAGGCGCGCAGGCTTTGGAAGGCTGTCGCAAGAGAAAACGTGATGATCAAGATCCCGGGCACGGCGGAAGGAGTGCCCGCTATCCAGCAGCTCTTGAGCGAGGGCATCAACATCAACATTACGCTGCTGTTCGCGGTGGATCGGTACGCGGAAGTGGCCGAGGCGTACATGAAGGCGCTCGAGGCCTACTCCGCGCGCGGCGGCGACCTGTCCAAGCTCGGAAGCGTGGCGAGCTTCTTCGTCAGCCGCATCGACACGCTGGTGGACCAGAGGGCCGCCGAGCGCATGAAGAGCGCGAGCGCCAGCGAGCAGGCGCTGCTCCGCAGCATTCTCGGCAAGGTGGCGATTGCCAACGCCAAGCTGGCTTATCAGCATTACCAGGAGACGATCTCGACCGCGCGATGGAAGGCGCTGGAGAGCAAGGGCGCGCATCCGCAGCGGCTGCTTTGGGCGAGCACCAGCACGAAGAACCCGAAATATCGCGACGTGCTCTACGTGGAGGAGCTGATCGGCCGGGATACCGTCAACACCGTTCCCATGCAGACGCTCGAAGCGTTTCGTGATCACGGGAGCGCTCGTCCGAGCCTAGAAGACGATTTGGAAGAGGCGCACGACACGATGGAAGCGCTCGAGCAGGCCGGAATCTCGATGAAGAGCGTCACCGATCAACTGACGAAAGATGGAGTGCGGCTGTTCGCCGACGCCTTTGAGAAGCTGCTCAACGCGCTGGACAAGCAGTGCAAGGTTGGTGTGAATGGCCGGCCGGACCGCCAGACCTGCTCGCTGCCTCAGCCGCTTTCCGAGGCCGTAAAAGACTCCGTCGAGGACTGGCATGTGAAGGGCAAAGTGCGGCGCCTGTGGGCGCGCGACGCCACGCTGTGGACAGGGTCCGATGAAAGCAACTGGATGGGCTGGCTGGGCATTACCGAAGACCAGCTCGCCCACAAGCACCACCTCGAGGCCGTCGCCGCCGATGCGCGGCAGGGAGGCTTCACCCACGCGCTCCTGCTGGGAATGGGCGGCTCGAGCCTCTGCCCCGAGGTTCTCTCGCAGACGTTCGGCAAGACCGATGGCAGCCCTGAGCTGCACGTGCTGGATTCAACCTATCCCGCGCAGGTGAGAGCCGCGGAGAAGAAGGTGAACCTCTCGAAAACTCTGTTCATCGTCTCCAGTAAGTCGGGCAGCACGCTCGAGCCGAATATCTTCAAGGACTACTTCCTTGCGCGCGTCCGTGAGGTTGTGGGCGGCGGAAATCCCGCCAGCCGGTTTATCGCCATCACCGATCCCGGCTCCAGGCTGCAGCAGGTCGCCGAAAGCGATGGATTCCGGCACATCTTCCCCGGCGTTCCCAGCATCGGCGGCCGCTACTCGGCGCTCTCCGATTTCGGCATGGTTCCCGCCTCGGTGATGGGAGCGGACGTGCCAAAGCTTCTCGATGCCGCCGAGGTGATGGCCACCTCGTGCAGCTCCTGCGTCCCCATCGAGAAGAATCCGGGCGTGGCGCTGGGCAACGTCCTGGGAACCCTCGCAAACCAAGGCCGCGATAAAGTAACGCTGGTCGCCTCGCCCGGCATCCGCGATCTCGGCGCGTGGATCGAGCAGCTTCTCGCCGAATCCACCGGCAAACAGGGCCGTGGCCTGATTCCGGTTAACGGCGAGCGGCTCGGCCCGCCCGAGGTGTACGGAAATGACCGGATTTTCGCCTATCTGCGCCTCGATTCGCAGCCCGATCCGCAGCAAGACGCGGCCATCGAGCGCCTGGAAAAAGCGGGCCAGCCCGTGGTCCGCATCTCGCTCGAAGATACCTACGACGTGGGGCGTGAGTTCTTCCGCTGGGAATTCGCTACGGCTGTGGCGGGGTCGCTGATCGGCATCAACCCGTTCAACCAGCCGGACGTAGAGGCAAGTAAAGTAGCGGCGCGCAAGCTGACGTCGGAATATGAGAAGACCGGGTCGCTGCCCGCCGAGTCACCCAGCTTTACGGGTGAGGGCCTGAAGCTTTTCTCCGCGAACGGCGCCGCTACAGCCTCGAAAGGCGCCGGGCAGAACTCGCTGGCGGGCCACCTGCGCGCGCACCTGAACCGGGTGCAGCCGGGTGATTATTTCGGGCTGCTCGCCTACATCGAGATGAACGAAGCTCACGAAGAGGCGCTGCAGGCCATCCGGCACGCGGTGCGAGACGCAAAGCGCGTCGCCACCTGTCTTGGCTTCGGGCCGCGCTTCCTGCACTCCACAGGGCAGGCATATAAAGGCGGCCCGAACACTGGCGTCTTCCTGCAAATCACCTGCGATGACGCGCACGACTTGCCCATCCCCGGCCATAAGTTTACGTTCGGCGTGGTGAAAGCCGCGCAGGCGCGCGGGGATTTTCAGGTGCTCGCCGAGCGCAAGCGCCGGCTGCTGCGCGTTCACCTGGGCTCGGATGTGAAAGCGGGGCTGCGCACTCTTCAAAATGCCGTGACGCAGGCGCTGGCGAAGTGAAAAATGATGGAGGCGGGGGGAGTTGAACCCCCGTCCGAAAAGCCTTGCACAGGGAAGACTCCATGCTCAGCCCGTTCGCTAACAGCTTTCGCCGGCGGCCCTCAGGAACGGGCAATAACGAACCGCCAGCCAGCCTGATCCCCGTTGCCGGGTCTCGCCCAGGAACCTCAGGCGGCGAATCCCCAGGCCAGCCCGCGAAAATGACGCCTCTTTCCACCCCGCGGACTAAACAGAAAGAGACGCGCTACCTAATTA
>JBOGJW010000154.1:0-4967 GCA_050745245.1 Terriglobia bacterium
GCCCTTGGCCGTTCGCGGGTCTTCGGAATACTCTTCGGCAACCTTGGCGAAACCCTCTCCGGCGCGGAGTTGGGCGTAAAGAGCGCGAATTTTGCGCCTGGCCTGCCGCTCGTTCGTGGCGTCGTCGTTCATCAGGTTGTGAACGTCTCCGGGGGTTGGGGTCACAAGAATCTGGGCGAGGTGATACTCGGTCTGGGGCACGGTGAAGTTGGCCTTGTTGTGCGCGTAGTAGTCCGCAATCTCCTGCGCGCTGACGCTCACACGCGCGCCAATCTCCCGCTGGATAAGCTTCTGAATTTCGATGTCCTCGCGAACCTGCTGGCGAAATACTCGGGGAGTCAGGCCTTGTTTCGCCAGCTCCCGGCTGAAATTCCGTCCCGAATCGGGGCTGCGCAACTGCCCGAGGCGCGCGTCCATTTCCTGATCCGAAACCGTAATTTCCATCCGCTCGGCCTCGTCGAGCAATATCTGGTTATCGATGAGCTCGTTGAGGATGTTCAGCTTGAAAGAAAGCGCCTGCTCCGGCTTATTTTCTCCCGGAAGCATATCGATGCGCTGCCGGTAAATCGAATCCGCTTGCTCCCGATAGATTGGATGTCCATCGACGCGCGCCCAGACTTCCCCTCCGGACGGCTGGCGTTTGCAGGAAAGAGTGAAAGCGATGGCGAGCGCCAGCGCGGCAAATAATATGCGCCACCCGCGGTCGCGTTGACGATCAGGCATAACGATGATTGTAACGCGTGGCGCGTTCCCGTCACGCGAACGCGCCACGCTTCATTTCATCCGCAATATGATCTGCGGCGCGCATGGCGAGCGCGAGGATGGTGAGCGTGGGGTTTTTCTCTGTCGAGGAGACGAAGCAGGAGGCGTCGGTAACGTATAGGTTTTTGATCTCGTGGCAGCGGTTGAAGCGGTTGAGGACGGAGCGCCTGGGGTCATCTCCCATCCGCGCGGTGCCCGCTTCGTGAATGCTCCAGCCGGGCGTCAGCGGCTTTGTGCGCTCGCTCAGCACCTCGATCCCCGCCGCCTTGAACATCTCGCGCTGGGTCTCGACCATGTCTTTGGCCATAGCGAGCTCGTTCGGCCCAAACTCAATGTTGAAGCGCAGCACCGGAATCCCCCACGTGTCCTTCACCTCAGGATCGACTGTGACGTGGTTTTCGAAGCGCGGCAGCACCTCGCCAAACGACGAGATGCCGGCGACCGTCGCGTAATACTTCTTGATGTCCTCCTTAAATTTGGCGCCGAACCCGGGGAGCTTTCTGGCGAATCCGGGGAACTCCGCGCTTCCGCCGCCGCCCTCGAAGCCGTAGCCGCGGATGAAGTCGGGACGTTTTTTGCCAAGATTGCGGAACCGTGGAATGTAAAATCCGGTGCCGTTGGGCCGCGCATCGCCCGCCGTATTGCGGTTGCCGCGAAGCTGCGGAATGAGGCCCATGATGTCGCCGGCCATGATCTGTTCGCAGAAGTAGTGGCCGAGCGCGCCGCTGGAGTTGGCAAGCCCGTTAGCGCCCTCGCCCGAATTCAGCAGGATGCGCGTGGATTCAAGGCTACCCGCGCCCAGCACGATTACCTTGCCGTAAGCTTCCTCGGTTTGCCGCGTGATCCGGTCCAGAAAGAGGACGCTGCGCGCGCGGCCATCCGGACCCGTCATGACCTTCCATGCCACCGCGTTCGCGCGCAGCGTGAGATTGCCCGTCTTCGCGGCAATGGGCAGCAGCACGCCCTTCGAGCTGAACGATGCGGCCACGTTGCACACGCGCCCGCAATGGCCGCAGTAATGGCAAGGCGCGCGGCCGTGAATTGGCTCGGTGGCCACGGCCGAGCGCCCGTGAATTACGTGCCGCTCCGGCAGCCGCGCCTCGACGCCGCGCTTGAAGAGCCATTCGGCGCAGGTGAACGGCACCGGTTTCAGGAAGTCGCTGTCGGGATTATTCTCCAGGTGGTCCGCGACGCCGGCCACGCCAATCATCTTTTCGACGCGCGTGTAATACGGTGCGACTTCGTCATAGGTGAGCGGCCAGGTCTCGCCATAGCCGTCGTAGCGCGCGGCCTCGAAATCGCGCGGGCTGAGGCGCAGCGATACCAAACCCCAGTGGAGGGTTTTGCCGCCCACGGCTCGCGCGCGCACCCAGGAGAACGGCTTGCCGGTGTACGGGTTTTCCAGCTCGTTCACGAAGTGGGGCTTGTTCCACGCATCGGCCGAGTAGTTGTACTTGGCCCGCTCGCGCGGCCTGATCTCGCCGCGAAAGGCGAACTGGTATGGTTTGTCGTGATGGTGGAACGCCGTCGCGATATCGAGGTCAGGGCCCGCCTCGAGCAGCAGCACCTTCAGCCCCTGCAGGCACAGTTGGGTCGCCGCCATGCCGCCTGCTGCGCCCGAGCCCACCACAACGGCATCATAGGTTTTGCTCATGTCAGCCCGTTTCCCGTAGATTGTATTGAGTACGAAATTCGTGGCTGATGCAGACCGTTAGGTCTGCGCCAGCCTGCGCTGCAATACCGTGATTTCTCTTTTTTGTTTGCAACATTTTGGAGCGTGTCATTCTGAGCGTTTATAGCCTTCCGCTGCCAATGTTGGGCATGACGCGCGGCGCCGGGGGCGAGATTCCGGCTTGCTGAATACCAAGGATTTACCGCCGTGTGTGATGCAGAGCGAGGGCGCAGCGGCGACCGAGCGAAGAATCCCTGTATTCTTGGAGACCGAGAGAAATACGGGGATTCTTCGCTCAGAATGACAGGCTCCAAAATGTTTGCTAAAAAACAAGAAATTACGGTATTGCAATGCAGCCGCTCAGGCCCCCGATCCTTCGATAACTAATGTTGGCGGTACCGAACACGGGCACGACCGAGGGCTGAAAGACGCCTTTCAGCCTGCGGCGGGACTGCAGCCGTTAGAAACCGGCTGTCTGCGGCGGTCTGTGAACGCACGGCGCGCTACCCATGACGGGATTCGCTCCTGACCAGATCTTCGAAATGGAGCGCCGCCTTCTTGCGGCGCTCTGTCATCAGCCGGAACTGCGCGAGTCCGCACGCACCCGGCTTCTGGAGTACGCGTGGCGGGAGCCGGTCCACCAGGTAATCTTCCAGGCGCTGATCTCCATTCCGCCCGGGCGTCAGCAGGACCTGCAGGCGGAGCTCGCGGCGCGGCTCACGCGCCGTGGATTTCCTGATATTTCCTGGCGGGATTTCGAGCAGCCTTGCAAAATCTCAGAGTGGGACGCCGAAGAAGGGATGCAGCGGCTGCTGGAGAACACGCGGTAACGCAAAACCGGAGCTGAAATGATCCCACGCACTCGCATGATCCTACTGGCGGCGCTCACCGCGCTGGCCATGCCGTCTCTTGCCCGTTCCCAGGCGCCGAATTGGCCTGTGCGCGCGGTGCTCAGGCCTGGCATCGTGACCACTCGCCAGGCTATCACGCCGGCGGGCGAGCAGAGCGTATTCAGCGGGCGCGTTTACTCCGTCGCGTTCGGCCCTTCGGACCATATCGTCTACGCTGCGTTCAACAGCGGCGCCATTTATAAGCTCGACTGGCGGAGCAACCGGGTGTTGGAAACCATTCGGGACCGAAGGCGTGTCGGCATGCAGGGGCTCATCCTGGATCCGGCGACTCACGAGCTCCTGCTGAGCGCATTGCAATCCCCCAGCGCCCGCCGTAGCGAGCGAAGCGCGGTCCAGCTTGTGCGCATTATCGGAGGACGCGAAACGGTAATCGCGGACCACCTGGGGACTTTCGCCGCGGGCGCAATCTCCGTTGCTTTTGCGAGAAATGCGAACGGCGAGCGTTACGCGGGTGTTGCGCTCACGTTCGATAACGCCCTGGCCGTGGTCGACGTGGAATCCGGCAAAGTGATGGGCACAGTTAAAACGGGTGTCGCGCCCTTTGGCGTCGCGCTGAACCGGGCTGGAACGGTAGCTTACGTGTCCAACTGGGGCGGCCGATTCCCCCGGCCTGGAGACCTTACCTTGCCGGAGGGCAATCACCAACCCCATCCGCGCCCCGTTGTGGTGGATGCGCGCGGCATCGCTTCCACCGGCACCGTCAGCCGCGTTGACCTCGCGACGATGAAAGTTACGAATGCCATCGAGACAGGCCTGCACCCGACCGCTCTCTACTGGGACGAGCCGCGCTCGCGCCTCTACGTCGTCAACAGCAACTCAGACTCGGTTTCGGTGATCAACACCGAAGACAATCTCGTGGCGCAAACCATCGCTCTGCATCCATTCCGGGGCAAAGCGCCGGGCGTGGCTCCAAACGCCTTGGCGGTAAGCCCGGATGGAGAAACCCTGTACGTCGCGTGTGGCGGCATCAACGCCGTCGCCGTGATCCGCGCGGTCACCGGGCGCGTGGAGGGACTGATTCCGACCGCCTGGTATCCGAACGACCTCCGGCTCAGCGGAGATGGCAAGTATCTTGCGGTGGCAAACCTGATGGGAGTAGGACCGGGCGGAGCCCCCCGCGACGTCGAATCGCTTGCGCGCATCGAGGGTCTGCAGAACATTATGCCCGGGCCATCTCGCCGCTACGTGCATTCGGACCGCTCGTCGGTGGAAGTGATTCCCGTGCCCGGCCCCGCGCAACTGGAGACTTACACCGTCGCCGTTTCGGAGAATAATCATCTGCCGTTGGCAGGCAGCCAGCCCGCGCCCGCTTTCTACAGCGCAACTCTCGCGCTCAAGCCGCTGCCGGTTCCGCTACGCGCCGGCGAGCCGTCGCGCATTCATCACGTGGTGTTCATCATCACCGAGAACCGGACCTACGACCAGGTCCTCGGCGACATGCCGCAGGGCAATGGCGATCCAACCCTGGTGGAGTTTGGGCGTGGCGTGACCACCAATCATCACCGCCTCGCGGAGCAATTCGTCCTGCTTGACAATTTCTACGCAGATGGCGGCAACAGCGCCGACGGGCACCAGTGGCTCACGCAGGCCGCCGAGACCGACTACTGCTACTGGCCGGGGTA
>JBOGJW010000155.1:0-4455 GCA_050745245.1 Terriglobia bacterium
CTCCCTCGGATACTGGGAAAACTCGCGGGGCAACCTGCTTCACCGTCTGCTTTATACCGACATCAAGACCTACCTCGTCGAGCTGCTGATGAAGCAGGACAACATGAGCATGGCGGCGTCCATCGAGAGCCGTGTGCCCTTCCTCGATCACGTGCTGGTGGAGTTTACGGCGGGGATTCCGGGCGAGTATGAACTCAACGGGCTCGCCGGAAAGCAGGTTCTGAAGTCGGCGGCTGCGGACCTGCTGCCGGCCTCCATCATTCATCGCAAGAAGATGGGGTTTCCTACACCGCTGCGCGGCTGGCTTGCCGGGCCGCAGGTAGAATCTGTGGAAAGGCTGTTGCTCGAGGAGCGCAGCCTCGCGTGGGGGCTCTTCAGGCCCGAGGCCTTGCGCCGGCTCTTCGCCGAGCAGCGCGCCGGCGTTCGCGACCACTACGAGCGCATCTGGCGGCTGCTCAACCTGGAGCTCTGGCGGCGCGTGTTCATCGACCGCGATCCGGCGTATCTGCCGTAGGCGAGTAGCGCGAGTTGCTCCTTAACTCCGCGGCGTTTCAGGCTGGCACGGGCAGATGCCGCGGAGCTACACAACAACTCCGCGCTGTCATCTTCACCGTAAGCCCTGGCAATGTTTCGGTGTGTGCACTACAATGTAGTGCATGAAGACGGAAGTGTATAGCTGGCGTGTCTCGGCCGAAGTAAAGGCAGACCTGGAGCGGGAGGCTCGGGCCAGAAAGGTACCCATTTCAACCATCCTCGATCGAGCCATCCGTGATTGGCTGAAGATCAACGAAGTAAATGAGGAGGGTGAAGAGGCCCAACGGAGGCTCCATGCTTCCGCCGGGCGTTTTCTCGGAGTTCTGGCGGGCGGCAACCCGCGTCGGGCGGAGGCGGCACGGGCAGCAGTCCGTGCGCGCCTGAGGCGGCGTAATGCCCGCTGACGCCCTCATCGATACGGGTGCGATTCTGGCGCTGCTGGACCGTACCGATCGCTGGCACGGTTGCTGCGTTGAAGCGTTCCAGCAGCTCCGGCTGCCTTTATTAACGTCTGAGGCGGTTCTCACTGAATTGTTTCATTTGGTGGGCGACCGGCGTGCGGAGATGGAGGCTGCCTGGAAGTTTGTGCGTTCCGGAGCCCTGGTTCTCGGCCCCATAGAGAACTCAGAATTGCCTCACCTGCACACTCTGATGTCGCGCTACTGGGATCGGCCTATGGACTTCGCCCATGCCACGCTGGTCTATCTCGCCAGACGGGAATCTCTCTCAGCAATTCTCACAGTGGACCATGCAGACTTCGTCACTTACCGTATCGAAGGAAAGCGCCAGTTCCGGGTTCTCCCGCGCAATCAACCGTAGCGGGTGAGTAGCGCTGCGCGGCAGAGCGAGTAGCTCAGAGCGAAGTAGCGAGGCCGCAGACCTCAAAGGCGGAGGTCTGCAGTGCAATACCGTAAATTCTTGGTTTTTTAGCAAACAGTTTGGATGCTCGCGGCTCCCGCCATCGGTGTCACCCCCGCGAAAGCAGGGGTCCATTGAGAAAATGGGTTCCCGCTCCCCCGCCTGCGCGGAGGACAAGCTTCGCGGGAATGACAGAAGATGGTGGTTGGTTGCGGCCGAAGGCCGCGCTGCGCTACCAGCTGCGCTATCAGCCGCCGTTCGCCGGTGTATTACTCCTTACGCCGATTTCACCTTCCTCGCCTGCTCGTCCCATACAGCTACTGATTTGTTGAAATAGGAATAATTCGCCATGTGGCATGCGATGGCGCAGGCGTTGGCGAACTCCGGGCCCTCTATCGAAGGCTGGCGAGTCTTGACCGACTGGAAGAAGTTCCAAAGGTGCTCGCGTGTGGAATCGTACCCCCGCGGCACTTTGTAACTGGTGGTCGGCACCAGCGTGCCGGTACCCGGTGCAGGGTCGTGCGCTTCGTCCCATTTATGGTCGTAGGCCAGCCGCAGCGCGCTGGGCCATCCGGGGGTGCACGGGCTGTGATTCTCGCCATCCTGCGGTGCAATGGAGAATCCGCTGGGATTTTCTACTCCATCCACTTCCATCACGCCGTGATCGCCCATGAAATGGAAACCTTCGCCGGTATCCGTGTTTAAGGTCACGCGCAAGGTCAGGCTGAAGCCAGGATAATCGTAGACCGTCGTCATCACATCGGGAGCGTCGCGGCCATCCTTCCAGCGGTAAAGCCCGCCCTGCGTATATGCGCGCTGGGGCGGAGAATTCAGATTCATAGCGTAGTGAATGCCGGTGAGGTGATGGATGAAGAGATCGCCGGGAATGCCTTCGCCGTAATCGTTAAAGCAGCGCCAGCGCGTCCAGCGAATCTTGTTAAACGGCAAGTACTGGGCGGCGGGCGCCTGCCACGTGTTCCAGTCCAGGTTTTCGGGGGAGAGGTCGGGCGGAACGGTATAGCCCCAGGCCCCGCAGTAATCGTTGCGACCCATCTGCGCCTCAACCAGGCACAGGTCGCCCAAGGCCTTCTGATTGAAGAGCTCCCTCATCTTCTGATACACCACCGAGCTCGGCTCCTGGCTGCCCACCTGCACGATGCGGTTGTAGCGGTTTGCGGCGTCGATGATCTCGAAGCCTTCTTCAACGGTGTGGGTCATCGGCTTCTCAACGTAGACATCCTTGCCGGCCTGGCAGCAGTCGAGCACGATCTTCTTGTGCCAGTGATCGGGGACGGGCGCGATAATGCAGTCGATGTCTTTGCGGTCGAGCAGCTCCTGGTATAGCCGCGTGGTCGGGATCGGCTGCCCCACAATCTGCTTTGCCAGCGTCGCGCGGCCGTCCCAGAGCTCGGCGGCGGCCACGCACTGTGCGCCGGGTAAGCTCAGCGCCGTCCTGAGAAC
Organism: Terriglobia bacterium; assembly: GCA_050745245.1. Classification (GTDB taxonomy): domain Bacteria; phylum Acidobacteriota; class Terriglobia; order UBA7540; family UBA7540; genus RH2-MAG17b. Next base: position 2,854 of record JBOGJW010000155.1, read on the forward strand.
GCCGGAGCCGCGCATCCCGACGCCGAACATCGCGAAGCGCAGAGTATCGCTCGGTGGCGTCGGGTGTGGCGAGGCCGCGAGAGCTTTTGGTTCAAGCAGGAAGGAGCTCGCGAGCGCCCCGCCCGCAGTGGCCGCCGTGCTCTGCATGAACCGGCGCCTGCTGATTCCATTTCCCGACATATGCGTACCCTCCTGAAATAATTTGAAGCACTATCGTACCGCCGCCGGAAGCCCGGAGCAATGGTTAATCAAGGAAATCCGGCGCTGCAGCCTGACCATTGACCGGGTCAGAATGCCTGCGGATCTCAGAACCCGCATTTGACCGGCTTCGGTCATCCGGGGCCTTTTGAAGAAATCATGCCGCGGACCTCAAAAACGGAGGTCCGCGCTACTCGCTGACCGCAGACCGAATCGCGCTCTCGCGGTTGCTCAGGGGTTCGGCGTCGTCATCGGCCCGTACATTTGCGGCCTGCAGTCGGCAGACCTCAAACACCGGCGCCTGCGCCATACGCGGTTGCAGCTCTCGTCGTGTCGATGAGGGTTTTGGGGATTATTCAGGACGGTAGGCGCTATCGGTTGAGAGGCTGGGTGCCGGCGGCGTTGCGCCTAGCGAGGGTTCGCCTTCAGCCTTTTTTCAGACGGGTGCGGAGATGTTCAGCAACCCGCTAATAGAGATATCCGTTTTTGGGAGCGTTGCCGGAATCGGCTCCGTTTGTGCCGGCTTTTGCTTTGCGGCGGAGGGCTGATTGAAGCATCATGAAGCGCCCGACGTTGTCGGCGTCCAACATGCCGACCAGGCGGCCCTCGTGCTGGACGGGCATGGAGCGGTAGCGGCCGTTCTGAAGCGCGGCCAGGGCGTGCTCAAGCAGATCATGCGAGTCGGCCATCAGGAAGTCGCGCCGCATCGCGTCTCTCACTAATCCGCCCGCGCCGTTCTGAGAAAGCGCGCGGGTAAGGTCTTCGCGGGTCAGAATCCCCAGCACGTGATCCCCAAAGACCACGGGAAAGTCCTGCTGCCAGCCGCCCAGCGTGTGCTCCACCGCCTGGTTTAGCGTATCGTCGGGGCGAAGGGTGCGGAAGTCCGTCAGCATCACCTGTTGCACGGGAATACCGCCGAGCGAGGTTTTCATCACCGCCATCGAGGACTCGGCTTCCGCGCCCATCCATACAAAGAGCGCGATGAAGAGCAGGAACGGGTCGGTGAACAGCCCAAAAATCCCGAAGATCAGCGCCATGCCCTGCCCGACGCGCGCGGCCACCTGCGTGGCGCGGGCGTATTCCATGCGCGAGGCGAGCAGCGCGCGCAGCACGCGGCCGCCATCCATGGGGAACGCCGGCAGCAGGTTGAAGGCGACGAGCCAAACGTTCACCACCATCAGCTTTTCCAGAAAGCCTCCGCCCGCCCAGCGGAAGTCGCGCCACTGGGGGTGGATGCCGGCCGCCAGCAGGCCCGCGAGCAGCACGAGGGCGATGGCCACGTTCACCAGCGGGCCCGCCACTGCCACCCACAACTCCTCGCGCGGCTTTTCCGGCATCCGTTCGAGACGGGCTACGCCGCCGATGGGCAGCAGGATGATGTCGCGCGTGCGCACGCCGTACTTG